>NZ_JAGTUL010000006.1:0-202913 GCF_018224605.1 Shewanella sp. M16
TTTTATATCTGTATGGGCTTATTGTTTGGGGCTTGGCTCTGGTGGTACAAGGGTTCAACCGCCGGTATGGAATACCTAACGGGCTATCTGATTGAAAAATCACTGTCTATGGATAACGTATTTGTTATCGCGTTAATCTTCAGTAGCTTAGGTATCCCACGTTTATACCAACATAGAGTGCTCTTCTGGGGCATTATGGGCGTAATAGTGTTGCGCGCCATTATGATCGGTCTTGGTGCTGTGCTTGTTGCCCAGTATCAAGGTGTACTAGTGTTATTTGGACTCTTCTTGATTTTCACTGGCGTGAAAATGCTCTTCTCAAACGATGAGCACGGTGATATTCAAGACAATAAGTTTTATAAATGGTTACGCACTAAGATGCGTTTTACGCCAACGCTGCATAAAGAAAAATTCTGGGTACGGGGTGAAGAGCATCAGTTAACAAATGGATGGTGGGCGACGCCGTTATTCTTGGCGTTGATCTTAGTGGAAACCGCGGATTTGGTGTTTGCAGTCGACAGTATTCCAGCTATTTTTGCGATTACCCAAGATCCTTTCATCGTCTATACCTCGAATATCTTCGCGATTCTGGGGCTACGTGCTTTGTATTTTGCGTTGGCTGCTATGGTGCATCGTTTTGAATACCTTAAATATGCGCTGTCAGTGGTATTAGTATTTATTGGGGTGAAAGTGGGTTTAGTGTATTTCAATCACGAGGGAATAGTGGACTTTACTATCCCTACTGCCGTGTCCCTTGGTGTGACTTTTGGTCTGTTAGTCTTAGGTGTCTTGTATTCGCTGTGGAAGACGCGCGGGCAAGAAGTTGAGAAATAGTTTGGACGGCTAGTCCAATAAGCAATATGTTTCGGCCGTTTAGTCATACTAAACGGCCTTTTTTATATCCTTAATATGTGAATCGTTAAGCTTTACAGAAGATGTTAAAAATTAGTCTATGCTTAATTCGAGCCGTTGTTAGTTTTGGGCTCACAAAGGGAGTTTTTAGGACTAATACTCTTCAAGGACGATATTATGACACTCAACATTACCGCCATACTTCTGCTCACCGTTTGTTCATTGACCACAGTCAACGCAAAAGCTGCAGATAAGCAATCGCCTAACACTAGATCTAACGTAAATTCAACCTGTACTGGAGCCTATCCAAGTTACTTCCAAGATCCTGCTTTTACAAAAACAGGTATGTGGGATAATCAGGTCACCATCAATCAAGCTTATTCTGGCTGGAAGGGGCCTATTTTTAGCCTCAGTGATGCTTATTCGAGTGCCAAACCAGATAGCGCTGCACCTTGGCTTGAATTCAACCCCTTCGATAAAAGTCTGAGTGAGACAGAGAAAAATACCCAAGCGTGGAAATACCTTTGGGCTGTGATGAAGTACATCCAAGAGGGAAACATCGACAAAGGTGATGTCAGTAAAGACTGGGATCTGTGTAATAACAAGGTGCGCTCTTGGTACCATATTCCCTATCAGACCTATGATCCCATGAGTGGGCGGGAATTTATCCATGGCTTGACCCGAGAAGCCCCCGTTACTATGGAGATAAAAGGCCAAGGCTCCCTTAAAACCACTATGTGGGCGGTGGGTTTTTATAATCCTCAGGCGGCAAACAGCATTGGCAAGGTATGGACGGGGGCACCATCACCTGTGATGCCCCAGCAAAATTTTGCATTTAATGAAGGCAGTGTGATTGGCAAGTTATTGTTTACTACTGCAACGCCTAATAACTATCCTTTCCTTGAAAATGTACCTGTTTGGCAAGCCAATATCAGTGCCAGTGATTTCTGTGTATGTAAAAACGCCGATGGCAGTGCCTGTAGTTTCCAACAGGAAACAGAGCAATGCCCGCGCTCTGTCGCCGATGTGTACTTATTGCAGTTTGATATTGCAGTGCGAGACAGCCGTTCACCCGTGGGCTGGGCCTATGGCACTTTTGTCGCCGATGGTCAGTTTAAAGCGAAAGAGAAAAATCCTTGGGATCGTATCTCACCTCTGGGATTAATGTGGGGGAATGACACGCCGCCAGCAACTGTGGGAGCGGCAGCATTCCCTCAAAACCCAATCACAGGGCTTAAGGATAGCGCCGTATTTCAAGAGGTTGTTGGCCGTTTGAATGAGCACACCAATGCGGGACACTTAGGGTGTAATGGGCGCCTAAATGGCCCTGCGGATAATGCATTAAGTAGCTGTTTATCTTGTCATCAAACTGCTTCAGTTCCCGATAGTACCAATAATACACCGGCAATCCTGTACCAATTTGCCTCGTATCAAGAGCCGGGCAGTGGTCAATGTTTAACATCGCCCAGCGCCCTCGATTTATCGATTGACCAAGTGTATTTCAAAACCTTTATGTGTTCTGCGTCCTTCGTTGGACCCAGTAACATAGTCCCTGCACCTAAATATACTCAAGGGCAAAAACAGTGGATTTCTACTGATTTTTCATTGCAGCTTAGTATTAGTCTGACCCAGTGGCAAGAATGGCAACAAGACCAAGATAACCTGAAAAAGAATATCAAAGTACGTGTATTTGATGGCACTTTACCCTCGCGCTAATGTTGGCGTTTATGTAACTAATTGTATTTAGTACGCCATATTTTAATTCGTGGCACATTTTTACTTTTATATTGTATTTCAATAGCAAGGGACTCAAATAGAGTCCCTTTTGCTATTTTAGGGATTAAGAATATGTAGTTTGTTTTGCTGGCTAGCATTCTGTAAGTACATGAATATCTTGATAACTACTGTAAAGGTTAATTTTATGTGATAGTTTGTCGGTATTTTGAACTCACAGACGCAAGAGGGAAGCATGCTGACTATTTCTAATCTCACTAAAACCTATGATAACGGTGTTAAAGCACTCGATGGTGTTGATTTAACGATTTCCAAAGGGATGTTTGGTTTACTCGGACCCAATGGTGCGGGAAAGTCATCACTGATGCGTACCATTGCCGCGCTGCAAAGTGCCGACAGCGGCAGCATAGTGTTTGATGGTATTGATGTATTAGCCGATCCTCAAGCGCTGCGTAAAACCTTAGGCTATTTACCCCAGGATTTTAATGTTTATCCGCGTATTAGCGCCTATGACCTGTTAGATCATTTAGCCATTCTTAAGGGCATTAATCAGAGCAAGCTGCGTAAAGAAGCTGTTGAAGGATTGTTGGCACACACCAATCTTTATCAGCATAAAAATAAAGCCGTGAGTGGTTTCTCTGGCGGTATGCGTCAGCGCTTTGGTATTGCGCAGGCCTTGCTTGGTGATCCTAAGCTATTGATTGTGGATGAGCCTACCGCGGGTCTCGATCCCGAAGAACGTAACCGTTTCCATAACTTGTTGGTGAGTTTAGGCGAGGAAAAAGTGGTAATCCTCTCGACTCACATTGTTGAAGATGTGTCTGAACTCTGCGCTAATATGGCGGTTTTGGCATCGGGTAAAATTCTGCTTCAAGGCAATCCACATCAATTGGTGGGTGAATTAACGGAAAAAATTTGGACTAAGACTGTGAGTCAAGCACAGGCACAGGAGCTTGAAGCGCAATTACCTGTGATTTCTAAGCGTTTATTAGCGGGACGCACAGTCCTTAATGTGATGGCTGAAACTTGCCCTGAAGGATTTACCCCTGCGACTGCAGGGCTTGAAGATCTGTATTTCTCTACTTTACTCAGTCACCGCCGTCAGGCTGCCTAAGGAGATATCAATATGTTGTTATCAATGCTTAGGTTTGAGTGGCGTTATTATTTGCGTCAGCCATCCTTTTATGTTGTTTCTTTTCTATTGTTTTTAATGAGTTTTCTATCAGTCGTCTCTAACAATATTCAAATTGGTAGCGGCGGTGAGGTGATGAAAAATAGCCCATTTGGTATTACTCAAACCATGTTGATCATGGGACTCATTTCCATGTTTGCCGTGGTGAATTTTGTGGGTAGTACGGCTATCCGCAATCATCAGCATTTGATGGAAGAGCTGATTTATAGCAAACCCCTATCACCATTTGCATACCAATTTGGTCGGTTTCTCGGCAGTTTTGTTGTGGTGATGATGGTATTTGCCTTTATTCCCATAGGGTTAATGCTTGGCTCTTTTATGCCATGGGTCGATGCTAGCCGTTTTGGGCCTTTTGCGTTATCGAATTATCTTGTGCCGTATTTTTTACTCGCCATGCCGACTTTGCTGCTGATCTCGACTCTATTCTATGCGATGGCAAGTCATTTTCGTTCCTTAATGGCGCTCTATCTGACCGCTGTAGCTATGTTGGTGCTTTATACCTTGACGGGTGAAATGGCGAGTCAGCCACAATATCGTACTATTGCTGCTTTGCTTGATCCCTTTGCGCTGCGCACCTTTGCCGAAGTGACCCGTTACTGGACCATTAGCGAGAAGAATAGCCAGTTAATTGAATTCTCAGGACTCGTACTGCAAAACCGGGCGATATGGTTTGGAATTGCCTGTGTATTACTGGCCGTTTCAGGGATTTTCCGTCAGCCGAGTTTGACTAAGAAACGTGAGAAAAAATCCGATCACGCAGGAAAAGTTCCAAGCTTAGTGCCTTTGGCACAATTGGCTATGGCAACTGAGCCTAATGGTCGCCAGCAATTTTGGACGCGGGTTAAATTTGAAGTACGGCAAGTACTATTTACCGCGCCATTTGTGGTGTTAGGTGTGCTGACTATTTTCAATTTAGTCGGCCCCATGTTCGATGATTTTGGTTGGTACGGCACATCTAATTGGCCATTAACCCAAGATATGGTGAATAACATTGCCGGCGCGACGGGGCTGTTGATGGTGATAGTGCTGATTTATTACAGCGCAGAAATCGTCTGGCGTGAACGCAGTTCAGGAATGGGAGATATTGTCGATAGCGTTCCCGTATCAAACTTAAGCTTTTGGAGCTCAAAGCTAGTATCTGTGGTCATAGTGATGACCTTGCTGTATGTGCTCGCCATGTGTACCACAATTGCTTTTCAACTGATAAAAGGACAAGCCAATCTTGAGATTGCTCAGTACCTTATTCGACTGGGATTTTATTACCTCCTTCCGCTGTTGATGACCGCTGTGCTGGCGTTTTTCCTGCAAGTGCTTAGCCCAAATAAGTACGCAGGTATGGGACTATTTGTTGCTTATTATCTAACGACATTTGTTATGGCAAGCTGGGGATTTGGCCATAGCTTATATAACTTTGGTCAATCACCGACCTTAATTTACTCGGATATGAACGGCTACGGTTGGGGTTTATTAAGTCATGCACTCTATATGATTTACTGGGGGGCTTTTAGCCTTATCCTGTTTGTTTTAGGTTATGGCTTGTACCATCGCGGACCGCAGCAAAGCCTTAAAACCCGTATGGGATTACTGAGTTATCAGCTTGGTTTTAGTGGCAAAGCTATTGTGAGCGTTGCTTTGGTGGTGTTTTTGGGTATGGGCAGTTATTTGTTCTACCAAACAAAAGTGTTGAATCATTATTTAACCCAAGATGAAACCACAGATCTGCAAGCCGATTATGAGAAGGCCTTCAAACAATACCAAAGCATGCCGATTTTAGTGGCCACTAAGGTCAATGCGAATATTGATATTTTCCCTGAAGAGAGAAAAATTGTTGCTAAGGTGATATTCGAATGGCAAAACAAGTCAGATAAGCCAATCGAAAGGATGTTAGTGCAGTGGCCCGAGCATACTGAGGCCGAAACGGTAAAAATCAATATCCCGAATACAAACTTAGGTGAGTTAGATAGCCGCTATCGCAATGCTTGGTTGACCTTTTCGACACCTGTGCAGCCTGGGCAGGTGGTGCAAGGGGACATTCAATTAGTACGTCAGTCTGTGGGTATTGCTGAAGCTGGCTTTGATATGTCTGTGGTTGAAAATGGCACCTTCATCAACAACTTCGAACTATTGCCCCTCTTTGGTTATCAAGACGGCTATGAGCTGATGGATCGCCACGAGCGCGAAAAGCGCGATTTAGCCGAAAAAGCTCGAGCGAACAAGCTTGAAGACAGCCGTTACTACACGCAAAACTTCTTTGGTGTCGATGGTGATTTCATTCAGTTTGAAGCCACTATTTCGACAAGTGCAGATCAAATTGCATTAGCGCCAGGGTATTTGCAAAAACAGTGGCAGCAGGATGGGCGTGAGTATTTCCATTATTCAATGGATAGCCCTATGGTGAATTTCTACGCGATTATTTCGGGCCGTTATCAGGTGGAAAAAACTGAGCACAATGGTGTTGCGGTTGAGGTTTACTACCATGCGGAGCATCCTTGGAACGTTGCGCGCATGATAGAGTCGGTTAAAGATTCTATCGATTACTACACACAAGCATTTGGGCCTTATCAGCATAAGCAAATGCGAATTATGGAGTTTCCGGGTTACCGTAGTTTTGCACAAAGTTTTGCTAATACAGTACCTTACTCAGAGCGTATTGGTTTTATTACTGATTTACGCAATGAGGATAATATCGATCCTGTGTATTACGTCACAGCCCATGAAGTGGCGCATCAATGGTGGGGACACCAAGTGGGCGCTGCGGATGTGCAGGGCAGTGCTGTGATATCCGAAAGCTTGTCACAGTATTCGGCGCTGATGGTGCTGGAGAAAAAGTACGGCGATAAAATGATCCGTAAATTCTTGAAATACGAATTAGATAGATATTTACGTGGCCGTTCATCCGAATCCATCAAAGAAATGCCTTTGCTGCGTAGTGAAAATCAGCAGTACATTCATTATCAGAAAGGCTCAGTGGTGATGATGGCCATTAAAGATGTGTTGGGTGAAGCGAAACTTAACGCTAATTTGAAGGCATTCTTAGCACGTTATCAGTATCGTAACGATCCTTTCCCAACCACATTGGATTTAGTGAGTTACCTTGAGCAAGGCACAGATGAAGCGCAAGCTCGCTTTATCGATGAGTCTTTTAATGACATCACGCTCTACGATCTTAGGTTAACCAATGCGGTCATGACCACTCTGCCTGATGGTAAGACGCAAGTTGACTTGAGCATTTATGCCAGTCGCAAAGTCGCGAGTGGTAAAGGTGAAGAAACTGAACAACCTTTAGATGCCATCATCGATATCGGTGCCTTTAGTGCCGATCCCGATAAGCTCAAGGATGACAAACAGGTATTATTGATTGAGAAGCACAGGCTGGTCAGTGGTGAAAACAAGCTGACGATCACTTTGGCTGAAAAACCCAGTTATGTGGGGGTCGATCCCTTTGTGAAGCTCATCGACAGAGATACGAAGGATAATATCTTTAAACTCTAAATCCGTTTTGAAACCAGTTTGTTAAAACCAACGCACTATCTGGCATGACCTGTTAGATAGTGCGTTTTTATGGCAATACCCATGGCTCATTTTGAAATTAATGCAAATTAGCTTGTTCTTCTACGTGCTTTTTCCTAAGGTGATTGCAAATGATTTTCAATGAGGCGTGATATGAATACCCATCTACAGCTACAGGTAAACCATTGGCTTGAAAATGATCCTGACCCTCGCACTCAAGCCCAGTTACAAACCCTAATTGATAGCGGCAATGAAGCCGAACTCGCAGCGCGCTTTGCGGGTCGCTTGGAATTTGGCACCGCAGGATTACGTGGTGTCGTCGGCGCTGGGCCTATGGGGATGAACCGTTTGGTGATCCGCCAAACCTCTGCTGGCCTTGGTGCTTATCTACTTGATCAGATTAAAGATGCAGCCGAGCGTGGCGTGGTGATTGGTTATGATGGTCGCCACGATTCATTTAATTTTGCCCATGATGCGGCGAGTGTGCTCACCGCTATGGGGATTAAGGTGCGCTTAACGTCCAAAGTAGCGCCAACGCCGCTAGTGGCCTTTGGGGTAAAACATTTTAATGCGGCAGCAGGCATTGTGGTGACCGCGAGTCATAACCCGCCGCAATACAATGGCTATAAAGTCTATTGGGAGAATGGCGCGCAGATTATTCCACCCCACGATTCTGGTATTGCCGCTCAAATTGAGCGCGCCGCGAATCAAGCGATTCCGTTTTTAGAGCATGATGACGCGGTAAAACAAGGTAAGTTAATTATCCTGCAGGACGATTTTTACCAAAGCTATCGCCATGGCGTGCAGCAAGCTGAGGTGCTGCAAAACCATACCGCTCCTGAAAAGGTCAGTTTAGCCTATACCGCCATGCACGGTGTGGGTGCCGAAATGGCTGAAACGGTATTGAAAGATGCAGGTTTCACCCAAGTGTATTCGGTTGCCTCCCAGCGTGAACCCGATGGCGATTTCCCGACGGTTAACTTCCCCAACCCTGAAGAAAAAGGGGCGATGGATTTAGTGATTGCCGAGGCGAAAAAACACGGCGCTATGCTCGCCTGTGCTAACGATCCCGATGCCGACCGTTTTGCGGTTGCAGTGCGTAACGAGGATGGCGAGTATCAGATGCTGACGGGCGATCAAGTCGGTGTGCTCTTTGGGCATTACTTGTTATCTCACGCTAAAGATAATCAACGACTTACAGGCACCACGATAGTGTCATCGAGCCTGTTATCTAAGATTGCTCAAGGGTTTGGCACGCAAAGCTTTACCACGCTCACTGGCTTTAAGTGGTTGATGAATGTGGGTATCGTGAAAACGTCCCCTGAGGATCAATTCCTGTTTGCCTATGAAGAAGCCCTTGGCTACACAGTTGGCAGCATGGTGTGGGACAAAGACGGCTTGTCGGCGCTGGTGGCATTTGCCCAATTGACTGCCGAGCTGGTGGCGAAGGGGCAAACGATTTGGGACAGACTCGAGCAAATTTACCGTGAGCATGGGTTCCATCTCAATGCGCAGGTGAGTATTGCCTTAAAACCTGACACGCCCAATATTGGCGCCTATTTGCGCGAGCATCCACCGGTGAAGATTGGTGAGTTAGATGTGCTATCAACCGATGATTTAAAGGCGCTTGAGCGTCGTTTTGCTGATGGAAATGTTGAGAAAATCGACTTACCACCGAGCGATGTATTGACTTACTGCTTAGCGGGAGGGGCTCGGGTGATCGTCAGGCCATCTGGCACTGAACCTAAAATTAAGTGCTACTACGAAGTGGTAGAAACTATGGTTGATACAGATACCTTAGCTAGCGCCCAAGCGAGGGCGAGCAAAGCTATGGATGATTTTATTCAGGCACATCAAGCCAGTTTGCCAAAATAATCTTGGTTGCTGGTTAAGTTAAAACGCCAAAATTCACTTTTATTAAAAGGCTACTGACATCATGCTGTCAGTAGCCTTGTTTTATTCTTGTTGTCGCCCGTTAATGATTCTGTCCTGAATTGTACTAATAAGGTTTTGAATCATTGATATTTTTTCAACAAGGAGAAAGTGAAAATGTTATCTATTGCACCGTTAGTTTGGGGTGAAATTCCTGTCAGTGACATGAACCGTGCCGTTGCTTTTTATCAGCAGCATTTTGGGGTCGAGTTTAAACGTGACGATATGGAAGACATGGAATATGCGAGCATAGTCACTGAGGATGCGAGTGCGGCGAGCATAGGGCTAGTCAAGTGCAGTATGAGTCAGCCGTCAATGCAGGGCAGCACAGTGTATTTGCATTTCAGCACCCACTTACAACCGCTAGTGGATAAACTCGCTGCCGCTAATGTGAATATTTTGCTGCCAGTGACGCCGATTAATGGTGGAGAGTGTGGTTACATCGCGTTATTTGCCGATAGTGAAGGCAATAAAGTCGGTCTGTGGTCTAAGGATAAGTAGTCTCGAGTGTTAAATTTTTAGCGTCGTGCCCTTAAGGCACGACGCTAACATTAACCTATTGGTTTAGATATCTATGGAAGAAACAAAGATGGATGTGGTTTATATTGATGCTCGACCGTTACTTGGACTAAGCACCCGCACGAATAATCGGGCAGAAATGTCTATCGATAGCGCTAAAATTGGCAGTTTATGGCAAGCCTTTTTTGAATCATCCCAGCTGACCGCTATGCTCAATTCGCCCATGTATGGCGTGTATTATGACTATGAGTCAGACATGAATGGCGAGTTTTCTGTGCTGGTGGGTAAGGCAATTGATGCCCCTGTTGATGCAAGTCATTTTACGCCATTGGAGCTTAACGCGGGCAAGTACCTAAAATTCACTGCTCAGGGTGATATGCCCCAGTGTGTTATCGATCTTTGGGGACAAGTGTGGGGTTATTTTAGCGCGGCTGATTGCTCTCATCAGCGACGCTATCAAACGGATTTTGAAGTCTATCTTAGTGCTACTGAGGTTGAGATCTATATCGGGATTTTATGATTCAAATCGTAAAAGCACTCAAGTGTGTATTCAAGGACATACCAGCGATTGACCTAGGGTAATAATACTTAATCAACTGATTGATAGATAAAGGGTTAAACCAGAGCTAATGCGCCGCGCTGATCGCCTATTTCAAATAGTGCAAATTCTTAAACACAAACGCCTGACCACAGCCCAAGAGTTGGCTGAACGGTTAGAGGTTTCTACACGCACGATTTACCGTGATGTGCAGGACCTGTGTTTAAGTGGCATTCCTATTGAAGGGGAAGCGGGTGTCGGCTATTTGTTGCGCCACGAGGTTAATGTTCCGCCCTTGATGTTTAACGAAGCCGAACTCGAAGCGATTCAAGTTGGCATGCGTATGGTGCAAACTTGGGGTGGTAAGGAGCTTGGTAGCGCCGCGAGGCAGGCGATGATTAAAGTCGAAGCTGTGTTGCCTAAACGATTACAAGCCTATCAATCCCTAATGTTTTCACCGGATTTTTACCTCGATTCCAATGAGTTCCAATTCCTCGATCCCTTGCGTAATGCGGCTCAGCGCCGCGAATACGTCAAACTCTTCTACCAAGATGTCAAACTGGATGTTACCGAGCGGGAAGTTAGACCGCTCGCCATCTATTTTTGGCGTGGTACTTGGACCTTACTGACATGGTGTGAGCTACGTGCTGATTTTCGTAATTTCAGGGTCGATCGCATCACAGGTCTTGTGCGGTTAAACCGTCATTTTGATCTCACTCTTGGGCAAGAGCTTGAAGATTATATTTGCCTGATGGATGAGCAATCGAAGGCGCGAGCAGAAGCGAAAGAAAAGCCACTCGAATGAGTGGCTTTGTATTACATTTCTAATTTGCTAGTAACTTTCTAGTAATTCGCTAGTTGTATCGAGATCTCTCTGATACTGGTGTCATAGTAGTTATTGAGAGCCTAAGCTCACCGTTTTTAATTGTTTAACATGACTTCACTTGATTGCGAAATATTCAGTTTTTTGATTAAACCATCTTCATCATTGTTTTGGAGCTCGCCGACGGCAACCTGAATATTGCGACTCAGTCCTAATTTTTGAGCGCTTTTAGGACGATTAGCAATGTCTTCATCCGTTAGTGGATAGGATTCACTGGCATCGATATTAAATTGACTCGAATCTATTGCTGTAAATTTACCGCTGATAGGTGCGCCATGTTGTCTAACAATATTCGCCAATTGCCACTCAAAGCCACTTTTTGACTGTGCCGAATTAATCGCTGCAGGCCAATCCCATACACCATAACCGTTAATATCTTGATGAAGATATTGGTCGACTAAGGCTTCTGGTCCATTAAGATTATTCGCATTCGCTCCGCCAAAGGTGTAAGGAAAGTTAGGTCTATTTGTCGGATGATTAATATGCGCATTACCACCCCATTTTAAGAAGTTCTCATATTTTATATCGTACATCATATATAAACTTGAGGTGTATGGGACATCTGCCTTTTGTTTAAATAGGGTGATTGAAATATAACGTTTGCTGCGAGGCGGCATAATTGCGCGGTACTGCGCCTGACTCGAAATCGTTGTACTTTTGCCGTCGGTTTCACTCCAACCTTGGCTGGCAGAAAATTCGGCGCTGATTTCAGAACTCGCTCCACCTATTCCTGGAATACCCACTTCATATTTATTGGTTACGCCAATTTTCTCGGAGAAGGAGAAATTATCGGTTTTGGCCCAGCTAGTGGTGTAATCATAGTTAAGAGTGGCGACACCAGTATCTTCGGTATCGCCCCAGTTATAGATAACCACAGGAGCAGTATAAATAGCCTCACGATCATAAACTTGAGGTGAACCTAACTTTAGACTTTGAGGATTAGTGACGAAATGAATATTTTGTAAATTTACCTTCAAACGTTCATTCGCTCTGTAGCCGCTTGCATAAGGATCATTACCGTTATAGCGGGCTTTAAGACTGTATTCGTTGCTCGATTCTCTTCTGACTTCGATGTCTTCACCAACATACTGGGATGCTGTACCGCCAGCCCATGCATATCCGAGATGGTGTCCTAAGGAGAATAACGAGCTGATAAACGAGGGGTCGTTAATTGCATCATTTTTAAGCGAATCAAGATCAGGGGCTGCGTGTTCTACCATTGACAGTTTTGGAATAGTATTCGGAATAGCAGCTTCGGCCAACAAAGAAACAGTTCCAAGTGCGGTTAAACAGGATAAAGTTAATATACCCAGGCTAGATTTTGTTCTCATGATTTTTCCTTTATTTTAATAAAATAGGTCCTTTCATTGAGAGCGCCGATGGCAATTATATGTAGTCCTGAATCATATAAATAATCATTACTGCTAGGCACATCTAAAAAAGCTAACACTATTATTTTTATTAAACAAAATAAAAATGAATTAATTTTAGGCGTGTTTTAATCTGGTTAAAAATGTTAATCACTTTATTTTTAAACGGTATTTAGAACTTTATAATATAGTGTATTTACTTTAATTTTTAGTGGGTTGGTTTTTGAATGTGGATTAATATTTATGCGGCATTTTATTATGTAAAACTTTTTAAATGGACTCTTCATTCCGAGAACTATACTGAGATGAGTGCCGTAATAGATGCTGTAAATAACATTTCTGAATGGACGTTTTAGAGACTAAATAGTTTGAATATGGTTAGGTTAAGTATTTTGTTTTTATTGTTTGAGCCTTTGTTATTGCTGATAAATATCATCACTCTTCCATTATCGTCGATGTGTGAAATACCGTTAAAGCCGATACTGTTAGTTGCACAGACATAAGAGTCTAAATACATGAAGATTGTGGAAAATTAAGATAACGTGGAAGTAATTTTCTAGGGGGCGATGTCTCAGAGGGGTTAGGCTGTGTAAAAGAGTGGTAGGGACAGTGTAAGTGATTGATGCAAGAGTCAGTGCCGTTGCTGAGCACTGACTCTTTGTTGACTTAGTGGATAAAGAAAAACAGTCCCATACTCAGCACTGTGGTCAGCAAGGTATTCCGGGTGACGAGCGCCAACACAGTAGCGACTATGGCGCAGATGAGATAGCTGTTGTCTAGGCTCAGATCGAGCTGACCTTCCTGCACAAACACTATGGGCGCAAAGATCGCAGTGAGTACCGCAGGGGCCGAGTAACTTAAAAAGGTTTGGGTGCCCTTACTTAATCGCAGCGGTAGTTTAGGCTCAAGTAGTAAATGACGACTGATAAACACAACCGCCGCCATTGAAAAGATCATTAACCAAATCATGCTTTTTCTCCTGACAATGTTTTTGTCTTAATGTCAGTCCCAGCTCCTGTATCTACTTCTGTTTTGGTCTGTGCGCTTGCTAACTGATTTGCGGATTGTTCTGCGCGTTCCGCTTCCTTGGTCACTTTGGCGTAAAGTACACCTGCCGTCATTCCCGCAATGGCGGCAATGAGCAGTCCCGCTTGCATTTTAAAAACGGCGCATACCACTGCTAGGGTAAGCGAGACTAATACACAGACGAGAATCGATGGCTTTTTTATAGTAGGAACGACCAGAGCGATAAAGGTGGCTGCGATGGCAAAATCTAATCCCATCTCATCTAAATTCTCGATCGCATTGCCCGCCACTATGCCAAGTAGTGTGGCTATGTTCCAACCGATATAGAAACTCAAACCGCCGCCAAGGGCGTACCAAGGGTCGAACTTATGTAACTTGCCTTGATTGGCGATGGCAAACAGTTCATCTGTGAGCAAAAAGCCCAATGTTAGGCGCCACTTTAACGGCAAAGGACTGATTTGACTGCGCATCGCCATTGCATATAACAGATGGCGCGAGGTGATGAGTAACGTCGTAATTAAGATACTCCACAGACCAATACCGGCTTTCACCATGCCGAGCGCCACTAATTGAGCCGCGCCCGCAAAGATAATCGCCGACATAGCTTGGCTCTCAATGGGCGTTAGCCCAACCTCAATGGCGAAGGAGCCCGCTAAAATGCCCCAAGGTACAACCGCTATCGTCAACGGCATCATGGCTAATGTACCTTTTAAAAATGCCTTGGATTTCGATGGATGCACAGGATAAACATCAGGTTCTATAAGCTTGTCGGTGGTCACTTTGGCTCCTAAAAATAGCGGCGACGGGGTTGCTGTTAAACAATAAATGCTTGGATAAGGTTGCTTGCTTAGTCAATCGAGGAGAAAGCAAGAATGAGCATGGCAGATTAACTTAAAGTGGTTGTTTAGGCTTGGATAATATTGCGGCCTATTTCTTTGGCAAATTGCCCCGGCGTAACACCGACTGTCTTCTTAAAATGTCGATTCAAGTGACTTTGATCGTGAAAACCACAATCGAGGGCGACATCGAGCAGCCGTGAGCCTTGTTTGATTTTTCCTTTGGCGAGTCTCACTCTGGCCTGAATTTGGTAAGCGTGGGGCGGTAAGCCGTAATAACGCTGAAATTGTTTGAGTAAATAATAGGGGCTTAATCCTGCAAGCGTTGCCAGCTCTTCAAGGGAGATATCGGCAGCAGGATGATCGTCGATAAAGGATTTCACCAGTGCTAACGCAGGCTTAGCGATTACAGCGAGGTCATAGCTTGGGCGATTCTTGCCATGGCGTGTCATCAACTGTGTCAAGCTTGAATAGACCAAGCTTTCGCGCAGTAAGCGATTGTCCGATGTATCTAAAGTCGTAAAGGTGAAGCGCAGCAGTTCGGCTAATTCAGGATCGTACACTACGGGCTCAGGGAAATAGGGCGCACCGTTGTTTGTTGCTAGCTCACTGTTAATACCGGCAAACTGCGCAGGGACTGGATACATGGCACGATAGGACCAGCCGCCTTCAGTCGCGCTACAGCCATTATGGACTTCATCAGCGTTGACGAGAATGATGCTGTGCTTTGGCGCCACATGGTTGCCACCCGTGCGATAAAAACGCTGTGCCCCCGTTTCAATCACGCCGACTGTGTAACCTTCGTGGGTGTGCCGACTAAAGTTTTGTTTATGGTAGTGGGCATTGAGTAACTCGAGGCCACCTAATTCACCGGCAATCTGGTAGGCCGCATGTTCTGTGTTCACACTAGGCCTCCGTGTTTAGTGTATGAATGGGCGGGTTGTGCCTGATAGTAACCCAGAAACCTTCAGTGCTTTTGTACAAAATTGCGCATATTGGATTTTGTTTGCGTTTAATGGCGTTTTTTTATGTTTGTTGCTTAATGCTTGTCGCTTGAGATTTTTTGTTCAGTCTTGCTCGCGATAGGCGTTATTTAGGTTGCCTGCTGTAATGTTGTGAGTTCTGCACCCGCGATAGCCTCTAGGTGTTGAGTGATTTTCTCTACCGGCCAATCCCACCAAGCGATGGCAACAAGCTCATCTATCACAGTTTGCTCGAATCTCAGCTTGATCACAGTGGCAGGATTACCGCCAACCACAGCGTAGGGCGGTACATCTTTTGTTACTACGGATTGACTGGCAACAATGGCGCCGTGGCCAATTTTCACCCCAGGCATGATAGTGGCGTTATAACCAATCCATACGTCGTTACCGATACAGGTATCGCCCTTAAAAGGTAAATCTTCGGGCTTGGGCGCCGCTTTCTCCCAGCCATTGCCGAAGATATAAAAAGGATAAGTCGAGAAGCCAGATACTTGATGATTGGCGCCATTCATAATGAATTTCACGTCTTTCGCAATGGCACAGAATTTACCGATATTCAGTTTATCGCCAATAAAGTCAAAGTGATAAAGTACATTCGACTCGAACCTCTCAGGACCTGCTGGATCGTCATAATAAGTGTAATCACCGACAATAATGTTCTCGCGGGAAATAAAATTTTTAAGAAAGCCAACCTGAGGAAAGCCTTTCATCGGCGCTTTATCGTTGGGATTTGGTCCTAACTGCGGGTGAGTGTGGGTACTTGGCATGAATACCTCCGTGCTTAAAAGAGTTGTTTACTAGGGTAATGCATTGTCTTTTTTGAATCGTCGTACTTTGGTACGCATATTCTTCATCGGGGAGTAAGTATTGAACTGGATCATACGGCCCAGAGTCCATTTATCGTACCAAGTTATGCCGTACAGTTGCTGATCACTGAGACTCGCAATCAGCGTTGACAATTTTTCCATTGTCATTTCATATTCATCAAGTAAATCAGTATATTGCCATTGGCTATATTCATGATGAAATCGCTCTGCTAATAATCCCAGTTGATTCCATTTATAGCCCGTATCGGGAAAATCAACGGGGAGTGCTTGCGATGTTAACTCGTACCATTTGAGCACTAATTTACCCCAACCAATAAGGTAAGCGACGGTATCACTTACACTAATTTGTGTACCTTTGATGTTTCCTTCTATACTGCACACACGGGACATTTGGGTTGGGATTGAACGATAGTCTGCCATCAATTTGGGGAAAACTGAGTAAATAGCCAATTCAAGTTCTTGTTTTGATTGGGGGATAGATGACATCACTACCTCGTTTACATTAGATGCTTAGGCTGAGTTTAACATCATCTATTGGGCTATTTAGTATTCACTTGTCACAATAAGCTCTTGTTCAATAGATTCAACAACTAAGGCAAGTGTACTATTTTCTTGCTTAAAGCCGACAGAGCAAATTGCCATCGCTCCGTTACCACAGGTTATTTCAGGGTAATCTTCTGTCATTGGCGTTTCATCTTCTGCTACGGGCGCTAATACCCAGCCAGTAGCCAATAAACTCGATTTCACCTCAGCGTATTTTTTACCCCATAACGCGCTTGTGTCCTGTGCTTGAGTAAATAGAGGCAATGCGCCAAGACTTAGCATGATCAGTGGGAGAATTATCTTTTGCATATAAAGCTTTCTAGTTCCTATGTGGTTTCTGTTGGTCGCTTAGCGCTTGTGAGCGTGTTAACAGCATATATTATTCATGGTCCCTCTGCGCATTATCCCTATGTGCATTAGTTGGGGGAATTATGTCTGTTCTTGTTTATTCGTTTTTCCCAATATTTTTCATACAGTATCTGTGTTGATATAAAAATAACAACGAACACCCCCGTATCAATAATAAATTTCAATGGATCAAAAGGGTCGCTAAAAATTTCGTAGTGAAAATCGAAGTATTTGAATAATAATTTTGAGCCAATAAAAGCAAAGATAAAAGAGATAAAGAACTTCAATGGTTTTTCCTTAAAATATGTTGATAAATTAACCATTCTTTTTGGCACGTTTGTACTCTTGTTGGGATTGATAAATTCCCAGAATGATCAGGCCAAATACGAAATAGAACATTTTTTGCGCTGAAAACTCGATTGTCAACGTAGGATGTTCTAGGTGGCGGTATAGAATACTGTGAGAAATTGCCTCTGTTATCGTCAGAATAAATGGATAGCTAATTAATGCGATAGACGATATTTTCGCGAATTTGTACGTTTGAGGTTGTTTAATGAATTTTGCAATAAATAGTAACGCAAATGATAGCGTCAGATTGCTTATCCATAAAATAGCCGCCGTAATTCGTACTTGAGTATGACTGGCTTGTTCCGCATCGGGATAAACCTCTAATATCTCCTGCAAGTAGCTTGCTGGGCTCACTAATCCCCAAATAGGGTAAAGGCATAGCAGCACGGCAGTGAGCATTAAAATATATCTGATAAACATCCTTTTTCTCCGACAGATTCTGCTTGGAAAGCTATACTTGTTGTACGAATCATTACCTTAGCATTGTTTTTTACAAGTGGCGATTGCTTTGGCTAAAACTAAATTATTGCGACAAAAGTTTTTTAATGGATAGCTAAATTTAAACATGGACTAAATATTTCAGGCTTAAAGCAGCAAAAAATAGTCCTAGGCCATAGACGCTATGTGTCAGTAAACTTAGCCACCGAGCTTTCCATGGTGAAGGTGTTTTATTTGCTGCAATCCCAAATCCAAGACAAGGTTGAATGACATAGAAAGGAAACACTATGGTAACAAAACCAGTCATTAGTGCAGGTATCAACGTTGGCTCAAATAACCACATCTCCCCAAAGATTAATACATGAATTAAAGCAATAATAATACCGATAAAATAATGCAGAAACCAACCCAGAAAGGTTTCTCCTTTAACAGATGGGGTTGCCATAATAGGCCGATGAACCAGCTGACCTCTGTAAATAAACCAACGTCCCACAAATGCATAGTCAAGAGTTGGATTATGAAGTACGTTTTTTTGCCACCATGACCATGAATCCATTATTAATGTGGCACCAATACCCACTAATATTGACTGTAGCCAAATAGAAATCTCCATTCAGTTTTCCCTCTTGGTATTCTTTCCTGATATTGATATAGTTCAGGCATGGTACAACTTGAAGTCAACTTTAAGTCAAGAGTGAATGTTATGGATATTGCAGAGGTATCACGCGAATCAGGATTAGCTCCTTCAACATTGAGATTTTATGAAAAAATTGGACTTATCCAGTCCATTGGCAGAAAAGGACTTAGACGCCAATATGCCCCTAAAATCATTAATAAATTGAATATTATCTCACTTGGACGTATTGCAGGTTTATCATTAAACGAAATCACTACGATGTTTAATGAATCGAATCAATTGACCATTGATCGTAATTTACTGGCGAAAAAAGCATCTGATATTGATCTCAACATTAAGCGGCTAAAAGCAATACGAGATAGTCTTAACCATGTAGCAAGTTGCCCATAATCAGATCACTTAGAATGTCCATCATTCCAAAAACTAATGAAATCGGTAAAGTCTTTTGAATCTTAATCAGTGATAGAAATCAATCACTCGCTATGCGTATAAGAAATATTGTGGTTACTTAAATTTAGCAATTGAATTCGACACACAAAGGAGTGAATGATCAGTACTTAATCTTGGCAATAGCGTTTAACTTATTTTGTGCTAATCAAACTTATTTAAAATAGATGGTGCTTTAAAACAATGGGTGCTACAAGATCTGATGTGCTTATCGTCGAACACCCACCATGCCTACCTTGTGTGATGGAAAACAAATTTATCCTGAAAAATATTTAACCCAAATTCAACCAGATACTGCCCAATAAATGGATAAGTTTCATATTAGGTCTAAGCTAATTAATTTTAGCCTTAGTCCATCATATATAGTATTAGATTGTTAATTCTTTCTCGAAGAAAGATAAGTCATCACAGCTATCATGCTCCCAATTACAATACCTGTAATTCCAAAAAATAAGCCAGCTTCTTGTCCATATATAGCACCTGATTGTAGCAGTGAATAGACAGGTGAAAGACCGAAGTATCCCCCAATCACACAACCAGTTACAGAAAGTAAAAGACCAACCTTAGTTCCAATGTTCATTTTATAAAATCCTTTTTTGGTAAAAATTTACTGGTACATAGACATTACTATTCTCGGTGCAAATGTCTGCCTCCGTGTTTTTCGTGGATTAGTTAAACTAAAGTCTGAACTTCCCGTCAAGCCGCAAACAAGCACTGGAGCAACGTAACATATATAAAAATAAAATAAAACTAACAAACTTTGGTTTGATTTGTTCAAAGTGAAAGACCATAGGCACTTAGTCTTACTGGCGCGTAAGCTAATCTCACTAAAGAGTGAGACACCTACACCCTTGGTGTTTTTCAAGCTAGTTTTCACTCTTATGTGTGGAGCATGACTGCCTATGTGATAGTGGTATGTATTTTTCCATATGCAGCAGATTACGCAGAAATTAGCAAAGGCGAATTCAACTGCTGACGTGACCTTCGATGACATGGATGTCATCGCAGAGCCGCCATGGATGGCTTCACGGCGAGTCACGGAGGCAGTTGAATTCGGCGTACAAATGACAATGAATAAGCGCTTAATTTTGTCTCTTTAACGTGCAGCTAATTCATTGTCTAATAGCAAAACAGCCGCAAAAATCTTTGCGGCTGTTTTGCTATTAGAAACTTTTTATCTGAAAGCCGCTATTTGAAACTCATCATCCCAAACTTGCTAATCCACAACCATCGCCATTAGTGCGGGTAAAAACTCGTTATCTAGTGCAGCGATTTCACTTTGTTCTACCAGCACTTGATTGAGGATATCATGGCTGGTGAGGGGGTTGGCGAGCACTACGCGAAACACCACTGTCGCTTGTCTAAAATAGCGGGCTGGCTGAATGCGGGTGCGGGAGACGAAGGATTTACCCTGTTCGCGTTGGTGCTTTTGAATAAACTGAGTAAGACCATCGAGCAGCTCGTTAAAGCGAGCGAGTTTTACTGTGTCTGCTTGCTCACAGGCAAGCTGCATGGCGGCTTGGATGCGGGCGGGCACATAACGGTAAGTCAGCAGACACAGTTCTGGCTCAGTGATTAGCTCAAAATCCTCATGGGCTTTGATTTGTTCGGCAAAATAGCGGGCTTTTTCAAGGCTGTTATTGATTAAGATTTCATAACCATCGCGGCCTATGATCTGCAAGCAAGCGTGCACTAACATCGCCATGCCGGGGCGAGAGCCTTCCAGCGTTTGGCTGCCGAGATCCTTTGAACCACGGCGCAGAATATACTCGGCGTGATGGGCAATCGCGTGGGCAAACTCTGGGTCTTTAAATAACACCATGCCTGCGCCCATAGGCACGTACATTTGTTTGTGGGCATCGATAGTGACTGAGTCCGCAAGTTCGATACCTGCGAGTAAGTGGCGGTATTTATTGGATAATAAACTTGCGCCGCCCCACGCTGCATCCACATGGAAATGGCAGTTTAACTCTTTTGCCAGCGCCGCTAACTCTGTCAGTGGGTCAACATTACCGGTTTCTGTTGTGCCCGCCACGCCAACAATCGCCAACACTTTGATGTTTTTGCTAGCAAGTTCAAGGGCGGCTTGGCGCATTTTCGCGACATCGACCTTGTTATCGCTGCCAGTGGGAATGCTGATGATATTGTCACGACCGATGCCAAGCAGATCGACGGCTTTGCCCAGCGAATAGTGGCCCCGCTCCGACACTAAAATCGCTAAATCGTCATAGCCATAGTGGCGTAGTGCCTTGAGTAAGCCTTCGCGGCTGACGCCTTTAAACTCACCATTGGCTTTCAATAATTGGTTGCGGGCAATCCACAGGGCCGTGATGTTGGCCACTGTGCCGCCGGAGCAAAATGCCCCGAGGGAATGATTGGCGCTGTGCATCCAGCTTTGATAAAAATCCGTGTCTTGGGCGTAAATCAAATGGTGCATCATGCCGAGCACTTGGCGCTCAAGCGGCGTAAATGCCTTAGAGGTTTCTATTTTGACCAGATTTTGATTGAGTCCCACCATCATTTTTGACAGCGGCAACACAAAGTAGGGCAGTGCCGAAGTCATGTGGCCGATAAAACTTGGCGCCGCTGTGTGCACCGAATGCGCCACCAGATTTTGCATAATTTCGTCGGTGTAATCGGAGACAAAACGCGGCTGAGTTGGGATCTCAAAGGCTTGAAAATCGGTTTCAATTTCCGACAAGGGTTTTTCGAGCGCGGCGATACTGTCACCCAAAAAGCCTGCTAAGTCCTCGGAGAGCTTTTGCTCAATAATACTCAGCGTTGAGCTTGCATCTTCCGGTGCAGTAAAAATGCGCAGCAAACTTGCTTCGGATGCGGTGGCTTGGCGAGGGAGTTTCTGGGTCATGGGGCTTGCCGTCTATTAATTTTTATAGTGAAACCGCAAATTGGCTCGAAGAGTATAACGGACCAGTGATTCTCGACCAGTGATGCGCGATCAGTGACTCTCAAATGTTCAATCAGCGGAATACCAAAAAGGGAGCTCACTTTACTGCAAGGCCTTTTAGGCATCAAGCACTAAAATTTGGTATTACCAAAGTGTTGCGGCCTAAATAAGCAAAGGCGCTGTTATGGCGCCTTTCTTCAAATCATTAAACAGAGGGAATTACTTAAGTATTAGTTCCAGTATTAGCGCTGACCTAACATGAGTACCGCGCCGATATTTCGGGCGGTATTGCAAAGGTTTAGCTTGGCATTAGCCAGCACATCATCGAGCGGACTTAAGTGCGGGATGATAGGGAAGATAGCCGTCATACCGTGATCCAATATGGCATTGGCGTTTTCACCGAGGCAGCCCGCGATACCGATAGTGGGAATGCCCTGCAATTTGGCTTGCTTTAACACGCCCATTGGGGTTTTACCAAACACGGTTTGACCATCGATGCGGCCTTCACCTGTGATCACTAAATCGGCGCCACGGATTTTGTCCGCAAGGCCAACGGTTTGCATTACGATCTCAACCCCAGGTTTAAGCTTGGCATTTAAAAAAGCCATCACGCCAAGACCCATACCGCCAGCAGCGCCAGCCCCCGCATGATCGCGGTGATCGCTAATGCCATTGCGGGCAATCACATCGGCATAATGGGCAAGAGCGGCATCTAGCTGCTTAACCATCTCGGGCGTCGCACCTTTTTGCGGACCAAAAATTGCCGATGCACCGCGTTCACCGCACAGTGGATTATCAACATCGCAGGCAACTTCGAAGCTGCACTCACGTAAAAGTGGATGAGCGTTTGATACATCGATTTGAGCAAGGTTCGCCAGCGCTGCGCCGCCAGAAGGCAAGGTTTTACCTTGGCCATCGAGCAATAAAATATCCAGCGCTTGGGCCATGCCTGCGCCGCCATCGTTGGTGGCACTGCCGCCCAGCCCCAAAATGATGTGCTTTATCCCCCGATTAAGCGCATCACAAATCAGCTCGCCCGTGCCATAACTTGTGGTAAGCAGCGGGTTACGTTGCTCCCTCGGCACATGGTGCAGACCTGAGGCTGAGGCCATTTCAATCACGGCAATCGCGCCTCGATGTGGCGATTTGTTCGTTGGATCTGCACGTGAAACTGACGCAGAACTTGTATTCATCGCAGCGCTGAGAATACCTTCACCAAGGATGCCATAGTGTGCTTGCACTCTATGCCCCAGTGGCCCCATGACTTCTAAGCTGACAATACTGCCGCCCGTGGCGTCCACCATAGATTGCACTGTGCCTTCGCCACCATCGGCAACGGGTATTTTGACTATGTCGCAGTCGGGGATCACTTGTCTTAAGCCTTGCTCGATTGCGTTGGCCACTTCGAGCGCGCTTAAGCTTTCTTTAAATGAGTCGGGGGCGATAACTATTTTCATTAAAAATCCTACAGCTAAATGGGATAAAACAGGGCTCAATGTTGAACACTAAACCCAAGGCCACTTACGTTGGGCGCAACAACATCCCTGTGCTAAAACTGAGGTGATATAAGGGCATTTATATCCATCACTGGCACATTAATCTGTTGCAATTATTAGGGCGTATAACAGAGATATATCTTGGGCACGGTATGTGCCCAAGGGACAATATTGAATCAAGAACTCATTAATATTAGAGCAACACTAGGCTTAGCACATACACAGTTACCATGGACGTTACACCTTGGATTAGGGTCGCCATAGTTTGGGCTTTATAGGCTTGTTTGACGCTCATGCGGCTAAATTGGGTGACGACCCAAAAGAAGCTGTCATTGGCGTGGGAAACGGTCATCGCACCTGCGCCAATTGCCATTACTGTTAACACTCGGCCCATATCACTACCAAGACCAATATCGCCAAGCATAGGCGCAACCAGTGCAGAGGTTGCGACTAACGCTACCGTCGATGAACCCTGCGCTGACTTAAGCGCTGCAGCGACGATAAATGGCATGAAGATACCGATACCCAGTGCCGACAGTGATGTGCCCAAAAAGTCACCGATAGGCGTGGCTTTTAATACCGCACCAAAGGCACCGCCTGCACCTGTGATTAAAATAATCGGCGCGGCAGTGACGAGCCCTTGGCTGATGCGTTCGCTAAATTCGCTGATCTTATTCTCACCCTTTAACAGCAGCAGGGATAAAAACAGGCCAATCATCAGGGCATTAACAGGCTGACCAAGGAACACGAGCGCATCAAACACAGCTTCTTTACCCAAAGGCGCTGAAGGGAAGTTAGCGATAGAACCTAAACAAATTAATACGATAGGCACAAAAATCGGTGCGAAAGCTTTTAATGGACTTGGTAACGTGCCATAGCTTTTTTTCAGCGTTTCATAGTCACTGGCCTGCGCTTTAAGTTCTTCTGCGCCTTCACCATCGGGCTCAACATCGGCAAAGCGGTTTGCCCATAACATACCCGCGAGTGCCGCAACGGCGGCCACAAAGAGACCCACACCGATCACTAAGCCTAAGTTGGACTCTAAGCCTAAGTTGCCTGCGGCGGCGATAGGGCCTGGCGTTGGCGGTACAAAGGTGTGAGTGGCGTACAGACCTGTGGCTAAGGCAACGCTCATGGAGACACTAGAGACCTTCATGCGGTTCGCCATCGATTGTTTCAGTGAGTTTAAGATCACAAAACCCGAGTCACAAAAGACCGGAATAGACACGAGATAACCGATAATTGACATAGTGAGTGTCGGGAAGCGTTTACCTAATATCTTGATCACCACATCGGCCATGGTGATGGCGGCGCCGCTTTTTTCCAGAATAATCCCTATGATAGTGCCTAAGACGATCACTAAGCCGATATAGCCTAAAATATTGCCAAACCCTGTAGTAATGGTTTTAGCGATTTCTCCGCTCGGCAAGCCATAGGCGAAGGCTGCGATAAAGGCGGCCAGAATTAAGGTTAAAAAGGGGTGGAGTTTAAATTTTGAGGTCGCGATAACAATAAATGCAATCACGCCGATGAGAATAAGCACTAAGTTCATAGTTTGTCCCGTTCAGTTCTTGGCTGAAGTTTTTGAGTAAGTTTTTTGACTTATAGTGTAGGGCGCAGTGCTTATTTGGGCCTGAGTCCAAATGAGGGCTGCTTTAAGGTCATCCTATTATTGTGCAGGTATGTTTGAATAGCTTTGGCTAAATCCACGGAATTACCGCGTTATGTTTCGCCATTTTTGTGCTCATGCACAAAAATGCTTAGGTGAATTCGAATGCAGGAGGAGGCGTTTTGTCGGTAAGGGAGGCGCTTGTCGATAAGGATTGGCAAATAGGGCTATTTGCCAATCCTAAACAGGAGGGACTTAACTCGACTCTTTATTGACGACGAATAAAGGATTCTACATAGGCTGCGGTGCGGGCATTGAGTATCGGATCAGCAGATGCAGTAATGCCCTTAGGCAATAACAGTGGGTTAAATATGCCTTTATCACACTGTTGCACTTGGGGATCGCTGTCTCGCTCACCGTTAATCATCACTTGGCCTACCAGTAAACGCTGGCGAGTTTCAGGCCAGATCACAGTTGGGTCATTAATCTCATCCCCCATTTCGGCGAGTTGAATATAAAGGTTCCATTGTGCTGGCTGGGTTTTAATGCGCTCGAGTAATTCCGCCTTTAAAAAATCATCACTGAGATTGGCAAGTTCACTGGCTGACAGCCCGGCAGTACCAGCGACAGGTTCAAAAATCCATTTACCCGCGACCGTTTCACCTTGTTGAACACTGTTTTTTGGCGTGCTGAACAGGAAACTATTTACACCGAAGTAGCGGCTGTTGGCAAAACTTGGGCTGGGAGGCAACTGTTTAACATAGTCGAAAAAAGCTTTGGCGCTGGGTTGATTATCAATAAGCCACTGTTTACCTTCAGGACCTTGTTTCACTTTGGTCTGAAAGTTAAAAAACTCTTCGAGATTTTTGGCAAAGAAAACGGGAACGTTAGTGGTGACAAAGTTAAGATTTTCTTTATCGCCGTCAATTTTGAGTGACATAAAGCGCCCAGCGGTTTTATCTGAGATCTGCGGATTTGTACCGCCGAGGGAAAAGCGGGCTGTGACCTTGATACTATCTTGATTAAAAAATGGAATTGCCAACGTTTGTTGTAATTGTGGATTCGGTTTAAAACTGCCCGAGGTACAAAATCCCTTAGTGTGATTACGCAGTTTGACTTTTTTACCCGCCTCGCGACTTACTGCATCGGGTGTGCCGTTCACGGCATCGACCAGTTCGGGAATGGTTTTCTCGGCCGCGATTAACGAAGGTGAAGTCAGCGCTAAGCCGCTAATGAGACAAGCTTTGGCGAGTAAAGTCAGTTTGATTGAGGTCATTATCATTCCTTTCAATGGACTAAGTAGAGAGCGCTAGCATATCGACGCGATACTATATGAAAGGATAGGAAAGGGGATACGGTATAAATCTTTCAATTAATTTTTTAGTACAGGCCAAGTTTTACTCAATTGATCTGGCCATCAGGTCGGCGCCGTCATCTGCGGGCTTTTTTCTGGCTAATCTGTTGAGTTGCTAAGTCATTTGAGCGTTAAGTTAAGCGAGTCGAAGTATCAATTAATTGCCCAAGATACAGGCTTAATAATCCATGCAGGGATTGAATGTCGGCTTGGGTGATTTGCTGAATTTTATCAAGGCGATATCTCAGTGTATTGCGATGAATAAACAGGGCATTCGCGCATTGCTGTGCATCGCCAAAGTGGGTGATGTATGCCGCTAAGGTTTTGCGTAATTGGCCATTTTTGTCCGCCTTGGCGAGTTGCTGGTAGGGCGTTGCCAGCGCCTGACCGCGCCAGTCATGTTTTAGCCCTGCAAGTAACACTTGTAGGGAATAATCTTCAAACAGGTATTTATTCCCTTCTGCATTGAGCTGCTTACCGAGGGCTAAGGTTTCTTGAGCCGTTTGATAGGAGCGCGCTATCCCGCCTTTTTCGGGGAAGAAATGGCCTAGGGCAATCTTAAAGTTTAAATCCATCTGGGCGGGTAAGCGCTGCAACAGCTTATCGATACGCTGATTTTCAAGCTCAGGATCCCATTGTTTTCCATCTAAAAAAGCAGGCTTTAGGATCACCAACTGCGACATTGAGGTCATGGCAATCAAGTTACCACGGTCAGGATATTGCAATAGATGCAGCACTTGCTTGAGGGTTTCACTGACTCTGGGGCTGCGTTCATCGGCGGGCAGAGTGGATGCCTCAGCTAAGAACAAGGTCGATGGGGTGGTGTCGGTTTTTAAATGGTGTTTCTGGATGTTTTTCTCGCTGATCTCAATAATGGCCGCGACTCTTGGCAGGCTGATATCAATGTCGAGTTGTTTTGCCCAGCGGTGCAACTGTGCATCATCGGTTTCAGCTTTGATCAGTTGCAGAATAAATTCTTCACGCTGGCGATTCTCCCATTGCAATTTATCCTGCAGGTTGGCTTGTTCAACAATCATTTCGGCGGTCATTTTAAGTAACTCACCATAATGGGTGAGCTCACGTGGATCACCGGTAATGCCGACGACGCCGATAATTTGTCCTTGATAATGTAAGGGTAAATTGATGCCTGGCTTAACGCCATGCAGCCCTGAGGCGACTTCTTGACTGATCTCAACATTGCGATTTTGGGCAATCGCCAGCAGCGCGCCTTCGTGGGTTGAGCCAATGCGCTTAGGGTCGCCTGAGCCTAAAATCACCCCTTGGCCGTTCATCACATTGATATTGTGGCCAATGATTTTCATTGTACGACTCACAATTTGCTTAGCAATGGCAGAATCAAGCAGATACATACAGGCGCCTAGTGGGGTTGAAGGTTTAACAGGGATGCAATACGCATTCTTAATCTGGGTAGCATATCGCGTTCAAACTCAGGATGCTGCTTAAGCCAAAGATTATTACGCGGGCTTGGGTGCGGCAAGACAAGATACTTAGGCCAATATAGCTGCCATTGCGCGCATGCTTGGGTCACAGTTATTGGTTTCAGTTTGGGGATGACTGTTACGTTAGTGCCGGTTGTTTGATGCTTAGTGATCGGCGAAGTGGGGTTTACGGCCTCGGACGATTCGCGCGGTAGATGATAGTCGATGGCATATTGGCCGAGGATCACAATTAGCTCTATTTGCGGCATTAGGGCGAGCAAGGTCTGATGCCAAGTGGCAGCACATTCGGGGCGCGGTGGTTTATCACCTTGCTTTTTACCGTTTTTTTCGATACTGCCCGGAAAACAAAATCCCATAGGGATAATGGCAAAAAGATTGGGGTCGTAGAATTGCTCCCGCGTGACATTTAACCAAGTGCGCAGCCGTTCACCGCTGGCATCGTCAAAAGGTATGCCTTTATGGTGGGTTTTCACGCCCGGAGCTTGGCCTGCAATCAAAATTCGCGCTTGGGTACTGGCCTGCAATATCGGCTTGGGCGCTAAGGGTAAATGGGCCTGACATAAAGTACAGGCGCTGATTTTGGCCAGCAGTTTAGCCATTGATGCCGAGCATGATGGCGATACAGTTACGCAAAGTGGCGATGGCGTTTTAGTGAGATTCGTCTTAGTCAATTTAATCGCTAATTTTATCGTTGCTCATTCATTTTCAATCAGGATTGGAGCATCATCACTGTTTGATATACCCAGTAGCCAAAAAGAGAATAGCCAAGGATTAAACTGATATAACTTAATATCTTAGGAATTTGATTTGTGCTTGAAGCCAAACAAATGTGGGCCAGCACAATCGTAAAGAGGGCTAATGGCGCAATCACATAGCTCAAAGCTAAGATGAATAATGCCCCTAGGCTGATGATCCAATCGGCATTGCGATTGGTGGGTTTATCGATTTGGCAAAGCTGTAGTGGCAATAAAATCAGTCCAATACCGACACAGATAATACCTAAGTTAAGGGCGAAATCACTCCAACCTCTATGATCATAAATGGCTAACGCAATGGCAATTAATGGCACTATTAGTGCGCTTAATACATGGCGTTTAGCAAAAGTGGCGCTGCGATACTGACCCGCAAAAAAGAATAAGCCCTGTAGAAACAGATTGATTAAGGTAAAACCACCTAGGCCTAAAATGATAAATAGGCTCGCTGCGCCACCCGATGGGTCGAACGCCATGGCGGGTAAGGGTAATAGGCTTAGCCCCAATAGTGCAGAAAGTGATAACAGCCACTGAGATTGGGAGAGTGAAGAATAAATACGCATGGGCTCAGAGGATTAACTAAAAGATTGAATTAAGATCCGCTAAAGTGAGCCAAAACTCAAGGATTAAGGTTTTTATGGGCGGACTTTCGCGCCAGAGTCTGATCTTATTCAAGATTTTTACTGTTATCTGCCATGATGTTATCGCTTTAAAAGATCCTGCTTCGCTTAAACAAAAGCCCGCATTTGCGGGCTTTTCGTGTTATGAACAGTATCGATTAGAGTTTGTAACTCATGCTCAGCATGATCATTTGCGCTGTGTAGTCATGGCTATTGCTGCCAAAGCCTACGACGTTCCAGATCCCATCGACGGCGATATCATTGGCGGCATCATTGTCTTTATAATTCTCAATTTTATAATCCAAGCGCAGCGCCATTTTCTCGGTGGCTTGATATTGAGCATATAAGTTAATGTTGTGCACTTTGGCAAAATAATCGCCATAGTCGCCTGTGATACCTTGTCTGACTTGAGTGTTACTGTCGGAGTTTGAATAAGTGTAATCCAATCCCATGCGTAACTTGTTCTCAAGCAAGTTGTTGTAGCTCAGGCCTGCCCCGACCACATCTACATTGTCTTCAATGAATCCTGTCCACGTTGGGGTGCTGTAATTACTGCTTCCCGCTTGTTCAGACTCAATGATTTGGTAGTTGTAGAAGGCTGTCGCCAGTAAATCATCGGTGATCATGTAGCTGATGTTGGCATCATAACTGGTGTCTTTTGACTCAGTTAAGCCAATAACTGTGTCAGAGTAGTCATCTAATGCGTAACGGGCACCGAAATCTATGGTCAAGCTGTCGATTGGCGAGTGGGTGATTCGAGCTTCAATCTGGGTTCTGTCGCGGTTAGCCAGATTGTACTTACGTAACAGGCTGTTGGTTTCAGAAGATGTCCATTCAGAAGCTTGATATTGCGAGCCATCACGCTGACCGTAACTGCCCTTAACCCACATATCCCAAGTTTCAAAGCTGTTAACGCGCAAACGTGCCCAAACAGTATTTTCATCCGTGGTTTCACGGTCTTGATAATTACGGTCGTCACGTTTGAAGTCATAGCCGCCATCAAGCTTCAGTCCATGGGTAATACGATAATCCGCCGCCACTTTGAAGCGTTGGCTAGTGTTATCGTAAGGGGTGTTATAGGCCACCTTACCATTGACATTGTTGATGCTGACTTGGGTCCACTCTTCAATTTGAGTATTGTTATCACGGTCGCTATAGTCGTAGCTACCACTTAAGCGCAGTGAGTTAGTCACTTTACTGACGACTTTTAAGTTTAACCCTGTGAGGTCAACTTTGGCATCAACGGCCTCTGTCGGCACTTGATAGCCATAGCCTGAAGTGACTAATGCTTGGTCTTGACTCATTTGTCCCGCAAGCACACGACCTGTTAACACATTGGTATTGTCGTTGTATTGACCCATGAGCGACACTGTGTGTGACTGGTTGTCAGGGTCAAGGGCGAGTGTGCCAGAGGTTTGAGCACCAAAAGTTGGATTGAAGGCACTGTCGAAGTTTAACTGGTTGTACTCGTTCTTAAAAATTGAGCCATTGTAGTTAAGTGCAGTGAACCAACGATCGCCTTTTAGTTTAATGCCAGCTTCAATGGAGTCAGTGGTGTAATCAACTGGCTCAGCTAACATCATGGATTGGTTAAAGAATCCACCTGATGTTTTTTTCAAGCCGGTTTTTTCTTCGCGCATGTAGCTCACATGCGTACTCCACAGCGATTCACCTTGATAGTCAAAACCTAACCCTGTGCGCTCACGTTTGAGCGACAGTTCTAAGGCATTTAGGTTGTCCATCAGTAACGGCATCTGGTTGCTTGAACCCGCAGTTACCCAGTTGTCTGGCAAGGTTAAATTATCGCTGCCGACACCAGAGTAGGGCGTTAAGGCGCTATTACTGTTGTAAGTGGCGATTTGGCGATAGTTTACATTGACATTATACTGGCCCTGTTTGCCCGCATTGACATCTAAACGGCCACCATCCATGCCCAGTTGATAAGCTTCAACGCTGGCTTGATAGCCTTTCTCACCACGGAAGGTGACATCGGCATCAAATTTACCCGCAACTTCGTTTGAAGTTCCAAAGGCATTCGCCGAGCGAATATCCTCTTCGCTGTTGTAACCCACGCCCACACCCACAGTGCCAGACGTACCCGTTTCAACAACGCAGCCTTTACAGCTCCAAGCGGACATTTTGACTTTTTCTGTATTGGCATTGGCTAAGCCATACCCGTCGGCCGCTATTGCAAAACCTGTGTTTGCTAGTAACGCCAGAGTGATCAAATTGAGTTTAAATTTCATTTTCTCGTCTCCTTAGCGCTGTAATAGCTTGCCAGATGGATGGTTTGAACCATGGACCTGACTGTGGCAATTTAAACAGCTTCTTCCACCCGTAAAGGCATTGTCGCCGACGTTTGAACCTAAACCAGTGTTACCTAAGTAAGCATTGCTGGCGTGGCCATCGCTAGCGTGACATTGCTGACACAGCTGCGGTGCGCGGGTTTTCAACATGGCATCATTCACACTGCCGTGAGGATTGTGGCAAGTCACACAGTTCTCAGTGACGGGTGCATGTTCCCACAGTTTTGGGCCGCGTTTCTCGGCGTGGCAGGAGTAACAGGTTTCGTTAATGCTAGGCTTGTTTAGATCGGAATCTGTCATGCTCCCATGGGGATTATGACAATCGCTACAGGTCATTTGAGCCCATTTTAGTGGGTGACTCGAGCGTTTATTCATATCTGCTTTTTGCTTAGTGTGACAGCTAGTACAGACTTCCATTTCGGTGTTTTTTGATAACACAGGATCTTTTGCGACATGCACTTGGTGGCATGAGGCACAAGCGACATCGGCATTGTCATGGTGACTACCGTTCCAAGATACGCGTTTATCATCTTGGTGACAGCTCATACAGACACTGTTTTGTTTTTCTGCACTTAAGGTCGATTGCTTACCAAAAGTGATCATCGGCTCGTTGCCGCCTTTATTGTGTTGACCCATAGGACCATGACAGGCTTCACATTGCAGGCCAGCCATTGGGCTCTTTGATGAATCAATGGCGCCATGAACACCTTTGAAGAGGTCCATCACTTTTTCAGATTTTTTGTGGCACATCAAACAAGAATCGGCACCTTTAGGGGAGTAGCTGCCTTCGGCAAACTTCTTATCTAAGGTGGCTTCGACTTGTTCTGGAGTCATTTTGTCATCCCACTTTGAGGCGTGTGCACTCGGTGTGATGCATAAAGACATCACTGCAGACATTGCCATGGAGATGACAAGTGCCGGCAGTAGGTTTTTCATTTTTAGGCTGTTCTTCATAATAGGCTTCCCAATTTGTCCCAACAAAATTCAAGAAAGGGGGAGCGAACTCCCCCTGCTTGGGCAAATTACATCTTCACCTGAGTGTGATCTGTTGGTGTGGGTTTGTGACAGTAGAAACAGGTTTCTGACTGCGCCGCTTGATTGGCTTGAACATAATCACCGTTCACAATCGCGCCCATATTTTCTAAGCCGTGGCCAATAGATTCTGGCGCGTGGCATGAAGTACAAGTGGCAGTGATTGGTGTGGTGTATTTACCCGCAGTTGTTGCCAGAGCGCCTTTGACCTTGAATGCATCTAGGTTGAAGTCGTTATGACATTGGGTACATTCTTTAATGACACCTTGTTTACCATGAACAACGTGTAACTTCATCTCCAACGCACCTTTGTTAGCACCATTTGCATAGGTACCATCTGGGGTATGACAAGCGACACACGCATCCACACCTACGATTGGCTTACCGCTGGCATCTTTTGCATGTGATAGCTGTTCTGTCATCACAAAACCCGCATGGTGGCCTTTGTGAATTTCGAAGCTATCACCGTGACAACCTTGACAGGTACCAAACTCAACTGAGTTAACATGACGCATGCTCGGTGCTTTACCAGACTTAGTGCCAAAAGCTAGCTCGGCTTTCATGCTCGTTGTTGCGCTGTCTGCGGTACATGCGGTTAAGCTTGTACCAGTGCTACACACTTCTAAACCGATAATGGTAAAGGCGGTATCAGTATCGCCTGCACCGAAAGGTAGAACGGGTGTTGTAAAGACCAATTTACCGTCAACTAAGGTCACGCCAGCTTGCAGTGCGCCATCTTTGACTAAGTCTTTCGCTATTTTCGCTTTACCGCTACCTGGACTTGGGTTGTAGCCCATGATCGGGAAGTTAGGGCCAACGTTGGTAACGGACTCTAAACGTTTAATCTTATCTTGAACGGTTGCCGCATCAATTGCGTTACCATCTTTGTCTAAGATAGACACGGTTAATACTGCTGTATCATCAGCTTGACCAGCAAGTACTGCTGACATACCTAACTGAGCGATAACGGCTTTTTTGTCTGCAGTCTTACCTGTGTGAAGTTCTGCAGTCCAATCGCTGTTATGACAGGCGATACAGTTAGAGTTATCTAGCTGTTGTGAGTGACCTTTACCGGCAGCAAAGTCCACTGCGCTATGGCAGCTTCCACATGAGGCAGCAGTTGGGATACGTGACCAATTACTCCAATCAGGCGTAGCCTCATTTGCTGCGTGACAGCTTTGACAGCTTTCTAATGAGCCTAAGGTGAGGTCTTTGTGTTTAGCGTGAACGAGAACATTGAACTCTTTACCTACACCGACTTTTCCGGCTGTGTGGCAAGTTGCACAGTAATTAACGTCAGAATACGCGCCGCCATGTTTAACATTGGCTAAATCTTGGTGACAAGTATTACAGCTTTCTGTGGCGACAATTTTGCGACTGTATGTTGGCAGTGCGCCAGTATCGGCAGTGAAGTCGATAAAGGCGTTACTGTTTGGTACTTGAGTACCATCGGGAAGCGGAGTGTTATAAGCGCGGATTAATACTCGTTGAGCTAACTGTTCGTTATAGGTGACTTTAGTGTTAGCGGTCAGGTTCATACTAAAAGTATAACTGTAGTGACCGTTTTTCTTGTCAACGAAAGTCCCTGGGCATGTTGCAGCGACATCACAGGTTTCATCACCAAAGTACTGCCATTGTGACGCATTACCTGCACCAGTTGCGCCTTGTGGGATTAATTGTGCTGCGGCAAAACGCATTTTTTGTAGGCCAACAACGGGTAAATCATTTTCGTTAGTGACGGTAAACTCAACACTCGGAATACCGTTAGTGACGACAGATTTGTCAAAGGCGAAATTAAGGGTTTGAATCGCTGGAGCAGGTTCGCCACCAGGTTCACCGGGATTACCATCATTACCATCGCTGCCACCACAGCCCGCTAAGGCCATAGTGACTGCACTTGCTGCTAACAGCAGTGCGATTTTAGTTGTTTGTGCGTTCATCATTTTTTTCCCTGCATAGGTTTGGCATTGCTTAAACGCTATGTTCTAGAGCCAACAGATTCTATGTCTGTGTTTTTGGTCACTAGAAGCGACTTAAGTGGATGCTGGAAATAGAATTCCCCAAGGAAAGGCTAACCTAACATGACCTTAAAATCTCCAAGGCCTTTGCTAATGTGTGACTTGGATCTTTCTATTTCTAAAGAGGTATTTAAAGCGAGAGGTAAAAATGATTTTAGAACAAAAAAACAGCGGATTTTATCTGGGTAATGTGCGTTGACTTTATACTATAAAAGCAAGGTTTGAATGGGGTTGCTGTTATGTAAATAAAATCCCCCGCACTGCGGGGGATTTTGCTGAATTTAATGTGAGTAACGACTGATTTGCGATTCGTTACTCGGTTCCATATTAGTATTTCACTGGGTGAACTTTATCCACACCAAATGATTTACCTTCACCATGGCAGGTCGCACAGGTTTCGCTACCAGGAGTGTAAGTGCCAGCAGCAGCGTTATATACACCACCATTGGTTTCGAAGTGGCCTATCACTGCGCTGTCAGTTGCGGTCGTTGCATGGCAAGATGCACAAGCTGCAACGGTTGGTGAGTATTCACCAGTACTTGCTAAGAACGCAGGTTTATTGCCTAGTGTAGCTAAGCTAAGTTGACCTTTATCATGACAAGCCGCGCAGTTCGCTGGGTTTTCAGGGAAGGTTGCTGCATCTGTTGTTAAACGGCGAACACTGCGAGTATCAGCGTGAATTTGGTGGATCATGACTTTAAAGTCAAAACCACGTTCAAATGGCTTTTTACTGTGAGCAGGAGCGCCATTGTGACAAGCCACACAACTACCATCGGCTAAAGCTACCGCGGTATTAGGTACAGCAGAGTGACAAGTACCACAGCTGTTATCAGGCTTGTCTGCAGCATGGGTCAGCGCATGAGAGGCTGAAAAGTCAGCTTTCTCACCATGACAGTTAGCACATTTTGCTTCAGAGATGACTATGCTACGTGCGGTAACATTACTTGCATCGGCAGAGAATGAAGCTTTATTACTGCCAACAATCACTTCGTAGATTGGTGCTTCAGTGTTACTACAATCAATCGCAGCATCCATCGTTGGATCGAGTTCTGCAGAGTTTGCACAGATCAGCAATTTGCCGTCCATGAAGCCTTTACCAATACTAACAATTTGTTTGTATGGAACAGAACTTGTGCCAATAACAGCTTTAATGCCTGTTAATGTGTATGTTACTTTTGAGCCATTTGGTACCGCTGTTAAGTTAGCGTTAGTCTCAACTTTGGCCAAATTTACAGAAATACGGTTTTCGCTACGACCTAAAGTACCATTAGATGGACGTGGGCCCATGGTGTATTCAGTGCCATTGAATGCCGTTAAGCTGACCCAAAACTCTTTCACTTTAGGATCTTGATGTGGAGCAACATCACTGTGCCAATTGACTGTGAATGTTAACTCTCCTTTAGCCACATCAAATGTGCCATTTTCTAATTTATAGGCATATTCAGTTCGCAGTAACTTAGTGGCATTAGCTTTTGCTAAGTGATATTTAGCGCTGCCTTCTTCACCTTGTTCGGCGTGACAAGAAGCGCAACCTCCATTTTGGAATACATTGACTAGGTTTGCACCTGGAATACCGTCAATTTCAGGTGTTGCATAGTAATGGAAATAGTTACCAACGAAACCACGGTCTTTTTGACCTTCAGGTGGTGTTAACCATTCACTGTTATCTACTGGATTAAAACCTGACATGTGACAAGATGCGCAGGCTAAACCTTTGTGATGTTTAAAGCTTGCGGCATCAACGGGTCCTTTGTCATCTGTGCTATGGCAAGACTGGCAGTTCCCGATAGAGACTGGCAGAGTGACTCGTTCAGAAACGTCTTTACCTTCACGGTATTGTGGGTAGCCACTTTCAGCCGCAGCTTTAGCCATAGTACCGCTAAAGTCATAAGCCGTTCCGCTGTAACCCACCATAGCGTAAGTACCTTTGTGAATGGCATGAACCATGGCGCCCATATCCAAAGGTGATCCTGTTTCTGGATCTTTACTGTAGCTGGTATGACAAACTTGACAGTTTGCTATTCCGATCCGTCTTCCGCCATGTAGTGCTAATGGCTTAGCAGTAGAAGATGTATCGCTATAATTTGTGCTGTGACACTTGATACAGTTCGCTTCTAAATCGACAACCGTACGCGTTTCCGTCTCTTTAGCTACTCTAAAGTTATCGCTTGGTAAGAAGTCGATATGGCTGTTGACTAACTTGGCATCTTTACTGCCATCGGTTTGAAGTTCTAAAGTAATGCGATGTATTAATGTTGGGTCGTAGGTTAAATCGAGACCTTCAATAGCGGGCAAAGTACTTAAATTGGTTTGGAAGGTATAGCGGTAAACGCCACTATCAACCACTGTTAAACAAGTGGTTTTACAACTAGATTCGATGTTCGCTTGAATAGCATCACCAGGTGTAAATTTCACTTCTTTAGTAATAGGATTGCCAGCGCTATCTTTACCATCGGTATAGCTATAATTTGCAAGACTGCGTGCAGGATCAGCTGCTTTCACTGAGTTGATATAGCTGACCCATTGAGGTGTTTTGTAACCTTTGCCACTTTCAGGGGTAAGTTTTGCAATACCCAATCCGATAGCATTGATTTGAGCGTATTGCTCTAGACCCGTCACAGGAACGCCATTCGCATTCGTTAGTACTATGTCTACGCTGACAGTGCCGTTGTCAATTTTTACATCTTCAAGTGTGGCTTTGAGTGTGGTGGCTTGACTTATGTCTAAGCCTACCGGACCCGGTTTTCCGTCTTCACCATCTTTACCGTCACTACCACCGCAACCGGCGAGTAGTAGAGAGAGTAAACCGGCACCCAACATCGCTTTTGTTGCGGTATTGAAATTGAACCGTTTCATCATGATATTTCCCTGCAATAGTTGTAATCATCATCAAACGCTTGGCAAATAAGAATAAATCTCATTACCCGCATAAGATGTGTGGAATTAGTTTTCCATCTGTAAGGCTAACTAAGTCACTGGTATTTATCAGTCACTTTAGGCGGGTAATGTGACTGAGATCTGACTATTTCTTTAGGAGTAGATGACTGCATCGTATGAGTTCCTTTTATATCTGCAGTTGCTGGCCTTTTTAGGCCAGCATCATAGGGTTAGTTTATTGGATGCACTTTCAACACGTCCGCGACTCCACCCTGTCCATGACAGAAAGCACATGTTTCAGTTCCTGCGGTTGCATCGGATTTTGTACCTGCAAAAACAGCACCTTGCTGCGCCATGTGGTTATGAGTGCTGGTATCTGAATGGCAGTTGCTACACACAGCGGCAATTGGGCTGGTAAAAGTGCCGTTATTGAGGGCAAGGGGTTGCACCGCTGAATTTAAGGGGAGGGCGACGGTAGAAATTCCCGCAGTATCGTTAACATGGCATTGGGCACAGTTACCGATTTTTCCTGGGTAGTTTAGGTTTTCAAACCCCGTGAATTGACTGGTATGAATACCGTGGATCAGCTGCTTAAAGTCAAATGACGTGATTGAAGGATTGGCTGCCGTCGCATCGGCCAGCATATTGGCGTTATGGCATAGCTGGCATTGACCATCGAGATCGTTACGTGAGCCGTGAATATTCAGTTTTTGATCACCATGGCAATTACCGCAGCTTGCATTACTCGCAACGCTACGGCGACCTTCATTGCTCAATGCTGCCATATCAAAATAACTGTGGCTGGATTTAATCACTAACACTTCCGCCAGTTCAGTCGTGCAATCAACCAGTACTTTATCTTTGGCACAGATTCTGCCTTGAATCGCAAGTCCACCATGATCCGTTTCAGTGCCTGCTGGCACGGTAAGGCCCGCTATCGTATAGGTATAAATGCCATTAGAGCCTGATATGGGTGTGGATTCCGGCAGTTTAATCGAGCGAGCTGAACGGGTCGCATAATCAAAACTGGTTCCCCAGTTGACATATACCCTTAAATCATTGATAAATTTTAGCTTATCGGCACTTTCGCTATACACAGTTCCTGTGGCTGGATTCATCAGCTTAACCGCAACAGTGACCGTACCATTGGCATCCATACTGGCGCTGGTGATACTTGGGCTAAATTGCATCAATGCCGCAGTTTTAGCTTCATCACTGTGTACGCTTGCGGTCCAGTCGGCATTATGACACGCCACGCAGTTACTGTTATCTGTTTGCACTGGGTGTCCTTCGCCTGCGGGGAAATTGATCTGTGTATGACAGGCACCACAGGCTTGCATGGTCGGGACTCTGCGCCAGTTTTGCTGTTCGGTTAACTCAGCCTTATCGACGTGACAGGTTTGGCAGTCACTGATGGGTTGCGGGAAGCCGGTTAAATGTTTGCTGTGGATCATTTGTGGGAAAATATCAGGGTTACTGACTTTTTTGCTGTTATGGCAGGTGACGCAGGTTTCGATTTGATCATATCTACTGCCATGGAAAGCTAGATTACTGTGGCAACTATTACAGGTCTCTATTGTGACTAAGTTGCGGGTGTAAGCGACATTACTACCTGAAGATTGCCAGTCATAATGCTGATTGGTTATAGGTAAGGGCGTGTTATCGGCAAGTTTATCGCCGCCAATTTTGACCACCATTCTTTGGGTCGCTTCTGGCATAAACGTCACTCCATTCATGCCATTAAATGCGGCGCTGAAGGTGTAACTGTAGTGACCGTTTTTATGATCTGTGAGACTGCGAAGGCAAGTTGCCGCGCAGGTTTCAGCTGTAAAGTGCTGCCATTCACTGCTATTCCCCGCGCCTGTATAACCTTGGGGGAGAAGCTGCGCTGCAATAAATGTCGCCGATGGGATACCAATCACGGCTTCATCATCTTGATTGCTTACTTGAAAATCCACTTGAGCAATGCCATCTGTCATCGCGACTTTATCGACCATGATGTTAAGGCTAGTTATCGTTAATGCAGGCGGTTTCGCAGGCTCACCGGGATTACCATCTTGGCCGTTATCACCGCCACAGGCGCTTAATAGCGAGACTAAGGCCAGCATAAGACTGAATTGAGTGCGAATTTTTGCAAACTTGTTCATATTTCTATCCTTGGAATGCGCTGTCAGTGCCTAAGTTACATTTGGTAGCTTAAGGTCAAGCCTAAATAGTGAGCGTTGTAGTCGTGGCCCATATCACCAAAACTGAGTACGTTGGGAATCGTGTCCCAGCTTGTGCCTTGGTTTTGCCAGTTAGCATCTTGATATTTTTCGAATAACCAATCGACGCGCAGCGATATACTGTCGGCAAACTTATATTTGGCATAGGCATTAAGATTGTGTTTGCGGGCGTAAAAATCGCCATAGGGACTGGTGATGCCGTAGGTCACTTCTGTATCACTCTGTCCATCGGAATAGCTGTAATCCAAACCAATATCGAGGTGATGATCGAACAGGTTTTGATAACTAAGCCCTGCACCAATCAAGGTCGATTTTTCCTCGGCAGTGCTGTACCAATCGGGTGTCGAGAAGGAATTACTGCCCGCTTGGTCTGAATCGCGCCAATCTTGGTTAACAAAGGCGGTTAAATTGAGGTCACTGCTCAGCATATATTGGGCTGACAAGTCGTAACCGAGATAGGACACCTTTGTTAGACCTACTAGGGTATGATGATAGTCGTCATTAATACTGTGTAAGCTGGCACCAAGAGATAGACCAATGTCGCTCTGATAATCCGTGTGTAAGGTGACTTTCTGTCTTTTTCTATCGGCAAGGTAGGATTTACGTAGCCAAGGATTACTTGAACTTTGAGTGGTTGCGACGGGATGATATTCACTGCCATCTCGCTCTAGTGCTTCTCCTTTCAACCAAGCTGACCATGCGGGCGAATAGCGATAACTTAGTTTAGCAAACACGCCAGATTCATCGATGGATTGGCGGTCGAGTTCGGCATAATCGTTTTCATTATGGCTGTAACCCGCTTCGGCATAAGCCGCTGAGGTAAAACGGTATTTGCTTTTAAGTTCGAGTTTTTTGGTGCGCTTATCATAAAGGCTATTTTGGGCTGTGCCTTGATTAATACTGTCGGTGACGATCTGCGGAAAGTCTAATTGAGCCGTTTTATTATCTCTGTCTTGATAGTTGTAACTTGCCTGCATACTTAAATCTTGGTTGATCCGTCCTGAATATTTAAGGTCCATCTCTACAATATCGACTTGGCCATTTAAGGTATCCGCAGGCAGGACGGGCGATGGGCCATTGATGGTGGCAGGAATAAAGGTGTCATCTTGGGTCATGCGGCTAAAGCCTGCGTGCATCAATACATTTTGACCATTTGCCCCCCCAGAGGCTTCTGCGGCAACTCGGTAGGCTTTATTGTCGGGGTCGACCGCATTCTGGCCTAAGTATGCTGCGCCAAAGGTGGGAGTGTAGGCAGATTGCCACAGCATGGCTTGGTGATCATTTTTATATTGGCTGATTTGGCTATTGATGCCAGCTTGCCAGCCTGAACCGTTAAAATAAACTCTCGCATCGACTTCATCAGTACTGTCATCAATCGGTTGGGCTAGCATAACGCTGTTGGTGAGTATATTGGCGCTGGTCTTTTTTGCGCCGCTGCGGTCTTCATGCTGATAGTTTAGCGAGGCTTTGTAGTGACTGTTATTGTCACCTTCAGGTGATATTTTGCCCGCGTAGTAACCACCGATACTAAAGCGATCACGTTGAATACTTAACTCTTGGCTAACAAGGCTGCTTTGTAACATAGGCATAGATTGCGTTGTGCCGCCTGTTATCCAGTTATCGGGCAATAACATTTTATCTTGCACTGAGGTATAGGGGCTTTTGAGTTGATTATGGTTATAGTTTGCTAAGCCTCTATAACCCAAGTTGATTTGATAGTTTCCCGGCCTTCCTGTTGTGAGCTTGGCTGAGCCAGCGTCAAAGCCTAACTTGTCCGCGACCAGCTCGGTTTGATAACCCGTCTGCGTTTTGTACACCATATCCGCACCGACGGCACCAACGAGACCATCATTATCTGTTCCAGTACTGTTACCGAAACGGCTGTCCTCACTATCGTTGTAAGCGAGGCTGGCACTGACATTGCCAATATGCCCTGTCTTAGGTTGGCATTGCTTACAGCTCCATGCCTCTGTCTTTATGCTACTTCGATTCGCTTCTTGCAGCTCATAACCTTCGGCGTGTGCTTGAGTCAAAACACCGCTTATCGCCCAAGCCAGCAAAGTGAGGGAGAAATAAGCGCTAGGGTGAGACATTTTAGCTGTTCGCATGATCATTCCCTTGTTATCTCTGTAGTAATTTGCCAGAAGGATGGTTAGAGCCATGCACTTGTCCATGACAATTCATACAGGAATTACCAGAAGTGAAGGCATTGGTTTGATTGCCAAAATAGGCATTACTGCTATGGCCATCCGAAGCGTGACACTGCTGACACAGTTGTGGCGGTTTGCTGATCAGCATGGCTTCGTTCACGCTGCCGTGGGGATTATGGCAATTAGCGCAGTTGTCGGTGACGGGGGCATGTTCCCACAGTTTAGGGCCGCGTTTTTCGGCATGACAGCTATAGCAATTTTCATTAACACTCATTTGCTTCAAGCTTGAATCGTTTAAACTGCCGTGGGGATTATGGCAGTCACTGCACACCATTTGTTGCCACTGTAATGGATGCGCCGAGCGCTTGTGCATATCGGCTTTTTGTTGGGTATGGCATTGGGTACAAATGGCGACTTCATTGGCTTTATCGCTGATAGGATCTTTTGCGGTATGCACTTGATGGCAGCTGCTACAGGCGACATCGGCGTTATCGTGGTGATTGCCTTTCCATGCGGTACGTGGACTGTCATTGTGGCAACTCATGCAGACACTGTTTTGCTTTTGCGCGGGAACAGGGGAGTTAGCGCCAAAGGTGATCATCGGCTCTTTGCCACCTTTGTTATGATTCCCTAAAGGGCCGTGGCAGGCTTCGCACTGCAAATCGGCCATGGGTGAATCTTTCACATTGGGGTTGCCATGAACCCCCTCAAATATTGCCATCACCACGGCACTTTTTTTGTGGCACATCAGGCAAGTATCAGCGCCTTTAGCGGAATACTTACCTTCGGCGAATTTTTTGTCTAATGCCGCAACAACTTCTTCTGGTTTTTTGTCATCCCAAGGGGTCGCTGAGGCCGAAACGCTTGCGATTGATAACAAAATACATAGCATAGCCTTAGCTATGCTTCTGAACTTTAGCCCTATTACCATGGTTATGTTTTCCCGAGTGCATTTATATTTGTTATTTTTACGCTTTCGATATTGCTAATTTAGCTTATTGAGCTCGGTTAATATTAGAACAAGTGTGTGACACGTGCTTAACATTGCGTGGTCTTTTCACTGTAAAGAAGGATGATTTTACAGGCGATATAGATTAAGTGTGATTTTGATCACACTTACTTCGGGTGGGATTTGTTTACAGCGTTTTGACTTCTGTGCATCGCTTGATAGTCACTAATGCTAAGGTGCGGATTTTTATTTTCGGTTGGTCGTTTATTCATTGGAATTTTTATCACATAATACCCAACACAATTGAAAACTATTATCGTTACCAATCAAAAATCTTGATCTAGGTAAAGTTATTAGTGTCATCGCTCGGTTACAATGGGCGCAGTTTTTCGAGCTGAACCTGTTGCAAGGTGGAATACGTAATGAAGTTAAGCGAACTCAGTCCCGGCGATCGCGGTCTTATTTCTGAAGTGGGGCGTTTGGCGCTGCCACAAACCGTGAAGCGCAAGTTGTTGTCCATGGGGATCACGCCAAATACGCGTTTTTTATTGATCCGATACGCACCTATGGGTTCTGGTCTCGAACTGGATATTCGTGGTAGTAAACTTTGTATGCGCAGAGATTTGGCAGACATCATTGAGGTGGAAAAGACGAATGGCTAAGCAGTTTCATTGCGTCACAGTAGGAAACCCTAACGCGGGTAAATCTACACTCTTTAACGCGCTAACAGGCGCAAATCAGCAAGTGGGTAACTGGTCTGGTGTTACGGTCGAAAAAAAGACTGGTCATTTCACCTTAAACGGTGCTGACGTCTATCTGACAGACTTACCGGGTATTTACGACCTTCTCCCTGCGGGCAATAGTTGCGATTGTTCACTTGATGAGCAAATTGCGCAGCAATACCTTGCCGAGCAACGTGTCGATGGCATTATCAATTTAGTCGATGCCACTAATATCGAACGTCACTTATATCTCACGGCCCAATTGCGTGAACTCGCTATCCCTATGGTGGTGGTGCTGAATAAAATTGATTCGGCTGTCAAACGTGGGATTAAAGTCGATTTAAAGAAAATGAGCCAAGAGCTTGGTTGCCCTGTAATTGGCGTGTGTTCGCGAGATCCTGCCGATGTCGCTAAAGTGCAGGCACAGGTACTCGATTTACTTCAAGGCCGAGTCTCAGAAGCCCCATTAGTGCTTCACTATGATGAACAAATTGAAGCGGGCGTGCAGTTACTTTGCAGCAAAGATGCCCAATTAAGTCGCGGCCGCGCTTTGGCTATGCTAGGTAATGGTTCGGGTTGTGGTAGCTGTAAAAATGCTGAACTGCAGGATGAAGTGAATTCCTGTACTCAGATTATCGCTCAGCAAGGCCATGATATTGAAGTGATGGTGGCGACCACGCGCTTTAATTTCGTTGAACAAGTTTTTCAAGGTTCAGTGAAAGAGTCAGGGTTCCTCACCCTCAGTGACAAATTAGATAAACTCGTTTTACATCCTGTGCTTGGCATTCCTGTGTTCTTGTTTGTGATGTATTTGATGTTTATGTTCAGCATTAATATTGGCAGTGCTTTTATTGATTTCTTTGATGTTTTTGCTGGCGCACTGTTTGTCGAACACTTCGGTTCATTCTTGACGAGCATGGGCTCTCCGGCTTGGTTGGTCACTATCTTAGCGGGCGGTGTCGGCCAAGGCATTCAAACCGTATCAACCTTTATTCCTGTTATTGCGGCGCTTTTCCTCGGTTTGTCGATCCTCGAAAGTTCTGGCTACATGGCGCGCGCTGCATTTGTGGTTGACGGTTTAATGCGTCGTATTGGCCTGCCTGGTAAAGCATTCGTTCCTATGATTGTCGGTTTTGGTTGTTCAGTGCCTGCAATTATGGCGACGCGAACCTTAGGCAGTGAGCGTGAGCGTATTGTGACAGGGATGATGGCACCATTTATGTCCTGTGGTGCACGTCTTCCTGTTTATGCACTATTTGCGGCGGCTTTCTTCCCTGATTCAGGTCAGAATTTAGTCTTCTTGCTGTATATTATTGGTATCTTTGCCGCTATCGGTACGGGTTTATTACTCAGAAGCACTTTATTACCCGGCAGCAGTAGCGCTGTGGTGATGGAGCTGCCAAGTTATGAACTACCTAAGCTGAAAGCTGTTATGGTTCGTACAGGTAAACGCACTAAGAGTTTTATCTTAGGCGCAGGTAAAACGATTGTTCTAGTCGTGACCTTATTGAACTTCATCAATGCTATTGGTGTTGATGGCACATTTGGCCATGAAGATAGCCAAGCATCTTTGCTGAGTGTCGCGAGTCAAAAAATCACGCCTATCTTCTCGCCTATGGGCATAGAGCAGGATAACTGGCCTGCAACCGTCGGTATTATCACGGGTATTTTCGCCAAAGAAGCGGTTGTTGGTACCTTAAACAGTCTATACAGCAGCGCGGCGCCGACAGATGAAGAACTTGCACCATTGAGTGAAAGCTTTAATGCGGCTCTGGCAACGATTCCAGCTAACTTGTTTGGTTTAGATCTTGAAGATCCGCTTAAACTGTCGGTCGGTGATTTAACCAATAAAGAAACCGTTGCTGAAGAACAAGGTGTTGCGACATCGACTTTCGGTGCTTTACAAGCAGGTTTTAGTGGTAAAGTTGCGGCTTTCTCCTATTTGCTGTTTATCTTACTTTATACTCCTTGTGTTGCGGCAATGGGCGCCTTAGTGCATGAGTTTGGTTCTCGGTGGGCGACGTTCGCGGCAACGTGGACTTTCTCACTGGCTTATGGTTCTGCAACGGTAGTTTATCAAGCCGCTACCTTTACGCAGCACCCAGTTCAATCAAGTCTGTGGATTGGTTTCTTCTTGTTTGCATTAGCCGCTTTTTATCTGTGGTTGAAACGTAAGGGTAAAAGAAGCCAGCAGATTATTCCTGGGATCCGCATTATCACCGAGTAAGATTTACTGAGTCAGCATGACTGAATAATAAATGTCAGCTTAGTTAGGTCAAAGATAAAAGCAGCTTTCATGGCTGCTTTTATTGTTTTACTATCGCGGTTATAACCCTAAACAGTCAAAAACCAGAGTTTTTAACCCTAGGCATTGTAACTAGTGGTGATCTGTAGGATCATGCTGGTTTTCTTAAAATTGCCATTGTTCGCAAAGAGGAATTCCATGAGTCATGTGGACACTGAAGTACGTCCGAGTAACTTTATTCGTAATATCATAGATGAAGATTTACAAAGCGGTAAGCACACGAGTGTACAGACTCGTTTCCCGCCGGAACCGAATGGCTATCTTCATATTGGTCATGCTAAATCTATCTGCTTAAATTTTGGGATAGCGCGAGACTATAACGGTCTGTGTAATTTACGTTTTGACGATACTAATCCTGAAAAAGAAGACATTGATTATGTTAATTCTATTCAGGCGGATGTGCGTTGGCTTGGATTCCAGTGGGATGGCGATGTTCGCTATTCATCAAACTATTTTGATCAGTTACATCAATATGCGGTTGAACTGATTAATAAAGGTTTGGCTTATGTGTGTTTTTTGAATGCAGATGAAACCCGTGAATACCGTGGTACGTTAAAAGAGCCAGGTAAAAACAGTCCTTTCCGCGACACATCAGTCGAAGAAAACCTCGCCTTATTCGCTAAGATGCGCGACGGTGGTTTTAAAGAAGGCGAGTGCGCATTGCGTGCCAAAATTGATATGGCATCGCCATTCATGTGTATGCGCGATCCTATCATCTACCGTATTCGTTTTGCCCATCATCATCAAACAGGTGACAAGTGGTGCATTTACCCAATGTACGACTTCACGCACTGTATTTCTGATGCGTTAGAACATATTACCCACTCTTTATGTACATTAGAGTTCCAAGACAACCGTCGTTTATACGATTGGGTGTTGGATAATTTGAACGATTTTCAAGCGCCGAATCGTACTCGTCAATACGAGTTTTCTCGCTTAAATCTCGAATATACCTTGATGTCTAAACGTAAGCTGAACGACCTTGTGACCCGTAAACTCGTGTCAGGTTGGGATGACCCTCGTATGCCAACGATTGCAGGCTTACGTCGCCGTGGTTATACACCAGCGTCAATTCGCGAGTTCTGTCAACGTATCGGCGTGACTAAGCAAGAGAATATGATTGAAGTCGGCATGTTAGATGCGTGTATTCGTGAAGAATTGAACGAACATGCACCGCGTGCGATGGCCGTATTGCGTCCATTGAAAGTTATCATTGAAAACTATGCTGAAGGTGAACTTGAGTACATTCAAGCGGCCGCTCATCCAAATGATGAGAGCATGGGGACGCGTGAATTAGCCTTTGGCCGAGAAATATTGATTGATGTGGCTGACTTTAAAGAAGAAGCCAACAAACAATACAAACGCTTAGTTACAGGTAAAGAAGTGCGTTTACGTAATGCTTATGTGATTAAAGCTGAACGTTGTGACAAAGACAGCGAAGGTAATATCATGACGGTTTACTGTACTTATGATCCTGAAACTTTAGGTAAAAACCCTGCTGATGGCCGTAAAGTTAAAGGCGTGATCCATTGGGTTGAGGCATCTACTGCTAAACCTGCTGAATTCCGTCTCTATCAGCGTTTATTTACCGATCCTAATCCTGCTGCGGCAGAGACTGTGGATGAAGTGTTGAACCCTGAATCATTGATCGTTGTACAAGGTTTTGCAGAAGCAAGCCTAGTGAATGCACCTGCGGAACAAGCCTATCAGTTTGAGCGTGAAGGCTATTTCTGCGCTGACAGCAAAGATTCATCGCCGGATAATTTAGTGTTTAACTTAACCGTAGCGCTGCGTGATTCTTTCGAGTGATTTTGCTTAAGTGGAGCTGTTTGACTGAATGAGTCAAACAGATCTGCTAACTTGCTCAGAGCGTTAATTAAACCCAAAAAAGAAGGCCTTTACGGCCTTCTTTTTTATTTTCTGCTACAAATTCAATTGCGACGCAGAGCTTGAGTTGCTGTTGATTAAATTTGTGATGAATTAAAATGGTTATTGGTACATAGGACCAAAGCCTAAGCTCCATAAAATGACACTAGTTGCCATTAGCCCCACCAAGAGTACTAAGCCTGCAGTCACCATAGAGCTGGCGTAGATAAAACCTTTCTCTTCAGGGATATTCATAATGATAGGCACCCCCGCGTACAGTAAATACACTGAGTAGGCTAAACCAATCAACCCCACTATCATGATAAACCATAGCACTGGATATAATGCGGCTAAACCGACCATAAACAACGGGGTTGCAGTGTAGGATGCGAGCTCTAATGCTTGGGTGTAAGTTGGGTTAGCATCGAAGGTTTTTGCCATCCAATAGGCTAAATAGGCAAGGGCGAATACGCCTGCAATTAGGCCTAAATACATGCCTGCGGACATAAACAGGGCGCTTTGTGGTGTAAGGTAAATAGGATCGCCAGCGCCAGGATTCCAGCCAATGTAAGCTGTAGCAATATAGCTGCACACCGCCGGAATTAAGGCGATAAGTACTACATGGCTTAAGCTACTTTTCAGTGCCTCATGGTTTTTTTCAATTGTTTGCCACTCTTGTTTTGGATGAGTGTATAGCCCCATTAAGTGATTCAGTATCATTATAATTATCCTTGTTCAGCATTGATGAATGGCTCGCCAAACGTCAGACGAGCTGATAACAGCTCTACAATCGAGGTTAAAATAGTGCCCTGTCTCTTTATCCATCGATTGGTTACACATAGAGAAGTGAGAGGCTGTGTGATCAGGATCTCAGTTCTTTAGAGTGTAGATTATTTATTGAACAAAAAGTTCAGCGCGTCAAGTTTACTTAAGCCTAATGCTATAGCTTATGAGTAAATATGCGTAAAATAGCGCGATATTCAGAATGATATTGAGTGAGTCCATGCTGCAACTTCTTGCCCCCATCCACGCATTTCTTCACTGTGAAACACCGCAAACTTGGATTGATGTCGCGATAAAATCAGATTCCTTGGATGAGTTGCTGATCGACCATTGTAACTGTGAGTTAAAAGCCGCTCAGACAGCGATTTTTTTGCTACGAAAATATGCGTTAGATAAAGACAGTGGTCGAACCCTGTTGGCGTGGGCTAAACCCTATGAAGAGTTTATTTATTCGCAAGAGCATGATGTGGTGAGTTTTTTGGCCCGTGATGTGAAAAAGAATGAGCTGGTGGCCGAACTTATACCTAAGACAAACTTTAAGTTTGCCGCGAATTTAGTTTCACCTTTAATCCGCTTGATTAAAGAAGAGTTTCATCATTTTGAACAAGTATTGGATTTAATGCACAAGCGCAGTATTGATTACCGTAATATTCGCGCGGGTCGTTATGCCAAGGGCATGATGAGTCATGTGACAACCCATGAGAAAGATATTTTGCGGGATAAGTTGATTGTAGGGGCATATATTGAGGCTCGCTCGTGCGAGCGCTTCGCTAAACTCGCGCCTTATTTAGACGGTGAGCTGAGTAAGTTTTATGTGTCACTGCTGCGCTCTGAAGCGCGACATTATCAAGATTATCTTGCGTTAGCTCAGTTGGTTTCACCTGAGGATATTAGCGAGCGAGTGAAGTACTTTGGCGAGTTAGAAGCGGAGTTGATTTTGGCGCAGGATGATGAGTTTCGTTTCCACAGTGGGTCGCCTCTATTAAATTAATTTGAACGGTTTTGCTTCCCCAAACGAGTAGAGTTAAGTCCATATAGCTGAAACGATTAACGGTTCTAAAAAACCGTTAATCACAGTATTTTCAAGCTATTAAAGCTAAAAATTTAAGCTATTTAAGCTTAAGTAACGCTAAATGAGGCCTACTTAAGCCAATGCCTTTAGGTCATCATAGGGTCGAAGGGTAAGGACTGTAAATTAATCCCTTCAGCGCTCACACTGAGCACACTGCCTTGTTCATACCAATCGCCAACCACTATACGCTTACAGCCATTGGCAAGTTGATGAATAGCCGGTCTGTGGGTATGACCGTGGATCATATGCTTAGTGTGTGTCTTGGCAAATAACACATCGACCGCATTGGGCTCTACATCCATGATAGTGTAGCTTTTTTGCTTATTGCTGTTCTTGCTCTTACTGCGAATTTTATCAGCAATGCCCTGACGGGTTTTCTTGGATAAACAACCATACAGCCAACGAGACAGCGATAAACTGCGCAGTTTTCGAAAGCGTTGGTAGGCCTTATCTAAAGTACATAAGCTGTCGCCGTGCAAAATTACAGTGTCGACACCGTATAAATTGAGGCGAGTGACTTCGGGTAAAATTTGCATGCCTGCTGCGCGCGCAAATTGTTTGCCTAGCATGAAGTCACGGTTGCCATGGATAAAATACACGGGTAACTTTTGTGATACTTGCTTGAGTTTTTCGGCGATGTCTAGGGCAAAAGGCAAGGCAATATCATCACCAACCCAGACTTCAAACAAATCGCCTAGGATATAAAGGGCGTCAGCATCATCGAGTTCAGTGTCGAGAAAGCGAGTGAACGCTTGGGTGATATCAAGGCGATCTGCACTCAGGTGCAGATCGCCTATAAATAGAGTTCGCATTCGCCGTATTATGCCGCGACGCTGACTTTTTCAATCACAATGGCTTCTAATGGCACATCTTGATGCATACCACGGTTGCCTGTGCTAACGGCTTTGATTTTTTCGATAACATCCATGCCTTCAACGATTTCGCCGAATACGCAGTAGCCCCAGCCCTGTGAGGTTTCTGATTTAAAATCGAGGAAAGTGTTATCGTTCACGTTAATGAAGAACTGCGCAGTAGCTGAATGTGGATCTGAAGTACGCGCCATAGCGACAGTACCAGTACGGTTTGATAAACCGTTATTGGCTTCGTTCTTCACTGGCTCGTTACAACGCTTTTGGCTCATGTCTTCGTTGAAGCCACCACCTTGGATCATGAAACCGTCTATCACACGGTGGAAGATAGTGCCGTCGAAGAAACCTTCGTCAACATATTTCATGAAGTTTGCTACTGTTAACGGCGCTTTTTCAGCGTTCAGTTGCAGTTTAATGTCGCCCAAATTAGTGTGTAATGTGATCATGTTTTCATACTCAGTGTAAATAGTGGCGCGATTCTAACTTATCTCGGATTGCGCGCAAAGTGCAGTATTCAAAACCTGTCAGGCCGTGATAGACTGACTCCTTGATTTTACACCTGAATGTATCATTGAAGAGAATATCGATGTTGAAGATTTACAACAGTATTACCCGCCAAAAACAGGAATTTAAGCCAATTAATCCCGGGAAAATTGGGATGTACGTGTGTGGTGTGACCATATACGATCTCTGTCATATTGGTCATGGCCGTACTTTTGTTTCCTTCGACATGATAGTGCGCTACCTGCGTTACGCGGGTTATGAAGTGAATTTTCAGCGCAATATTACTGATGTTGATGACAAAATCATCAAGCGCGCTAACGAGAATAACGAAAGCTGTGAAGCCTTAACCGAGCGTCTTATTGGTGAAATGCACCAAGACTTCGATGCCTTAAATATGTTGCGCCCCGATTTTGAACCGCGCGCGACCCTTCACATTGCTGAAATCATCGACATGGTTGAGTTATTACTCGCCCGTGGCCATGCCTATGTGGCGAGCGATGGTGATGTGCTTTTCAGTGTGGCCTCATATCCTGATTATGGCCGTTTATCGGGCCAGAATTTAGATCAACTGCAAGCAGGTGCTCGGGTTGAAGTGGACGAAACCAAGCAAAATCCAATGGATTTTGTGTTGTGGAAAATGTCTAAACCTGGCGAGCCAACGTGGGAATCCCCATGGGGACCGGGTCGTCCTGGCTGGCATATCGAATGTTCGGCCATGAACAGCAAACATTTAGGTCTGCATTTTGATATCCATGGCGGCGGCTCTGACTTACAGTTCCCACATCATGAGAATGAAATCGCTCAGTCTTGCTGTGCCCATGACACGCCATACGTCAACTATTGGATGCACACTGGCATGGTGATGGTTGACCGTGAAAAAATGTCTAAGTCCTTAGGCAACTTTTTCACCATTCGTGATGTGCTTGGTCACTATGACGCGGAAACTGTGCGTTATTTCTTATTGTCTGGTCACTATCGTAGCCAACTGAACTATTCAGAAGATAACTTGAAACAAGCGCGTTCAGCCTTAGAGCGTTTGTATACGGCAATTAAAGATGTCGACTTAACTGTCGCTGCGGCGCCTGCAGAAGAGTTTGTCGCGAAATTTAAAGCGGCGATGGATGATGACTTTAATACACCTGAAGCCTATTCCGTTTTATTTGATATGGTGCGTGAGATCAATCGTTTAAAACTGACCGATATGGCACAGGCATCTGCGTTAGCGGTCACCTTGAAGCAATTAGCGGATGTGTTAGGTCTATTAAGCCAAGAGCCAGAGGCCTTCTTTCAAGGCGGCGGTAGTGACGATGAAGTGGCCGAAATCGAAGCCTTAATCGTTGAGCGTAACCGTGCTCGTACCGAAAAGGATTGGGCTGCTGCGGATGTGGCGCGTAATCGTTTAGATATTTTGGGCGTTGTGCTTGAAGATGGTCCAAGTGGCACCACTTGGCGTAAGAAATAAGCTTATTCGCTATATTTTTAATTCAAGAAAATCTTCAGTAAATAAAAAACCTGCATCATGCAGGTTTTTTTATGCTTGCTAGAACCTAGAACCTAGAACCTAGAACCTAGAACCTAGAACCTAGAACCTAGAACCTAGAACCTAGAACCTAGAACCTAGAACCTAGAACCTAGAACCTAGTCATGATACTGCTCGGCGGCATATAAGGTGTTTTCTAATAGGCTTGCAATTGTCATCGGGCCAACACCGCCGGGGACTGGAGTGATAAAGCTGGCATTTTGCGCAGCAATGTCATATTGCACATCGCCGACTAAGGTGCCGTTATCTAAACGGTTAATTCCCACATCTATTACAATCGCGCCGGGCTTGATCCACTCACCAGGAATAAAGCCAGGTTTACCCACCGCAACGACCACGAGATCTGCCTGACGGATTTTTTGCTCGAGATTCTTAGTGAAGCGGTGGCAAGTAGTGGTGGTGCAGCCAGCAAGCAGCAACTCTAAGGTCATTGGGCGGCCGACAATATTTGATGCGCCAACCACAACAGCATCTAAACCATAGGTATCAACGCCGGTGGATTTGATGAGTGTCATTATGCCCATTGGGGTGCAAGAGCGCAGCACCGGAATACGCTGGGCTAAACGGCCGACGTTGTACGGGTGAAATCCATCGACGTCTTTATCTGGGCGGATACGCTCGATGACTTTTGAGTCTTCGATATGTGCGGGTAATGGCAGTTGCACTAAGATGCCATCAATTGTCGGATCATCATTAAGACTATCAATCAGGTTGAGTAATTGATCTTCAGTGCAGTTTGTTTCTAAATCGTATGAACGAGAAATAAATCCAACTTCTTCACAAGCCTTACGTTTACTGCCAACATAAACTTGTGATGCCGGATCGGCTCCCACTAATATTACGGCTAAACCCGGTACGCGTTGTCCAGCCTCTTTGCGGGCGGTGACTTTTTCGCTGAGCTTAGTGCGGATGGATTGAGCAATCGCCTTGCCGTCGATTATTTGGGCTGTCATGGGTGTAGGATATCCTTTATATGGGCGATGGTGAAAACAGTAGTTAACACAGAGATTGGCAATCGTGGCTATTTTAACAGGGCACAGCTACTGTGTCATGGTTAAAGCCGTTGCCAAGTGGATAAAAAAAACCAGATTAGCCTGATAATTCAGCACCTAGAGTCGAATGATAAAAAAATCGTTGACGGGTGTAAAGTGAGGGGATAAGATGCGCTCCGTTCTCAGGCAGATGTGTTCATCTTGCGCTGAAACTGTCATGTAAGACCTTAGGTAATTAACGCAGTCCGATAGTGCATCCAGATTTTGGATGAGAGCGGACCAGAGGGAACCCTCTGAGTTGATACCAAGTAAAATGTAAGACCTTCGGTGATTAGCGCAGTCCGGTAGCGCATCTGGTTTGGGACCAGAGGGTCAGAGGTTCGAATCCTCTATCACCGACCACTTTATTGTCATTTGCTTCGATGAATTCAAAGATAATTTGGACTCAAATAGGCGAGTGATAGGGTTAGCATAGATGCTTTCCAAATCGGTTAGGATACAGAAAATTCTGTAAACCATGCGCCCGTAGCTCAGTTGGATAGAGCACCCGCCTTCTAAGCGGGTGGTCGCAGGTTCGAATCCTGCCGGGCGTACCAGTTTCAGTGGTGATTGTAGCTCAGTTGGTAGAGTCCCGGATTGTGATTCCGGTTGTCGTGGGTTCGAGCCCCATCAGTCACCCCATTTTTAGTACTTTGAGTACAAATTAAAAAAAGCGACCTTGTGTCGCTTTTTTTATACCCCAGATTCGGCTGTTGAGGCTCGACTCTGCAGAAAACGGTGGCTATAATGTCGCGTCTTGATAGATATCAACTATGAGCGACCTGTGCCTAAAGCCAGTTGTGGTGGGCATTGTAGTCAAATTTAATGATCAAGAAACGAATACCTGAATAGTTGATGAATCGGCTATTACAAAGGACGTTAGACAAATTTCGAGGTAAAACAATGCAAGTTTCTGTTGAAGCAACCCAAGGCCTAGAGCGTCGCCTGACCATTTCTGTTCCTGCTGAACAAATTGAAAAGCTGGTTAAAGACAGTTTACAACGTGAAGCTAAGCGTGCTCGTATCCCAGGTTTCCGTCCTGGTAAAGTGCCTGTTACTGTTATAAACAAACGTTACGGCGCAGCGATTCGTCAAGACATCATGGGTGAAGTGATGCAACGTAACTTCATCGAAGCAATTATTGCTGAGAAGTTAAACCCAGCGGGTGCACCGACTTTTGTTCCTGGTTCTACTGATGGCGAAAAATTCGAATTTATCGCTACCTTTGAAATCTATCCAGAAGTTGAGCTGAAAGGCTTAGATGCAATCGAAGTAGAACAACCAAAAGCTGAAGTGACTGACGCTGACGTTGACACTATGATTGAAACCTTACGTAAACAACACGCGACTTTCGCTGCTGTTGAGCGTGAAGCTGCTGATGGCGACAAAGTGAAAATGAACTTTGTTGGCTCAGTTGACGGTGAAGAATTTGAAGGCGGCAAAGCTGATGATTTCGAACTGCAATTAGGTAGCGGCCGTATGATCCCTGGTTTTGAAGCAGGTATCTTAGGTCACAAAGCGGGCGAAGAATTTGTTATCGACGTGAACTTCCCTGAAGAATATCACGCTGAAAACCTGAAAGGTAAAGCGGCTAAGTTTGCGATTACGCTGACAGAAGTGCAAGCGGCTAACCTGCCAGAAGTAAACGATGAGTTTGCTGCTCTGTTTGGTATCAGCGAAGGTGGCTTAGAAGCCCTTAAAACTGAAATCCGTAAAAACATGAACCGTGAACTTGAGCAAGCGTTAAAAGCTAACGTGAAAGAGCAAGTGATCAATGGTCTGTTAGCTAACAACGATATCACTTTGCCAAAAGCATTGATCGATGGCGAAGTTAACGTTTTGCGTCAACAAGCCATGCAACGTTTTGGCGGCCAATCGGCTAACATGCCAGAACTGCCAGCTGAATTGTTCACTGAACAAGCTGCACGTCGTGTTAAAATCGGTCTGCTATTAGGCGAAGTCATCAAGACTAACGAACTGAAAGCGGAAGATGAACGCGTACAAGGCTTGATCGCTTCTATGGCTTCAGCCTACGAAGATCCAAGTGAAGTGGTTGCTTATTACAACAGCAACAAAGAGCTGATGCAAAACATGCGCAACGTTGCTTTAGAAGAGCAAGCGGTTGAAGCACTGTTGAAATCTGCCAAAGTGACCGAAAAACAAGTCGCTTTTGAAGAATTTATGAACAAGGCTACCGGTCGCGCATAAGCTAAGCTTGACTTGATTAGCTGTTCGCCATTTATAATGGCTCGTATGAGGCTCCTCATGCGAGCCATTTTTATTTAGGGAAGTGAATAATGCATAATGCGTCAGACATACAAAGTGCTTTAGTGCCTATGGTGATCGAACAGACTGCTAAGGGTGAACGCTCATACGATATTTATTCTCGTTTGTTGAAAGAGCGGATTATCTTTTTGGTAGGTCAAGTTGAAGAACACATGGCAAACCTTATCGTGGCGCAACTATTATTCTTAGAATCAGAAAGCCCAGATAAAGATATCTTTTTATACATTAACTCTCCTGGTGGCTCTGTCACCGCAGGCATGGCGATTTATGATACCATGCAGTTTATCAAACCGAATGTTAGCACTGTCTGTATCGGCCAAGCCGCTAGTATGGGCGCTTTCTTGTTAGCCGGTGGTGAGAAGGGTAAGCGTCACTGTTTACCAAACTCTCGCGTGATGATCCATCAACCGCTGGGTGGTTTCCAAGGTCAAGCATCAGATATTGCTATTCATGCCAAAGAAATCTTAGGCATTAAAAATAAGCTTAACCTAATGCTCGCTGAACACACAGGTCAACCGCTCGAAGTGATTGAACGCGATACCGATCGTGACAACTTCATGAGTGCAACTCAAGCCGTCGAATATGGCTTAGTTGACTCTGTGATGACGAAACGCGGCTGATTTTTGCTTTTGACTGAGCTATGCTTTGTAAAAGTTAAGCAAATTTAAGACAGGCAGTAGAGCAGACTGCAAATGAGGTAATTAATGGGCGACAACAAAAATAATGGTGACAGCGGTAAATTGCTGTACTGCTCTTTTTGCGGAAAGAGCCAGCATGAAGTCAGAAAACTCATTGCTGGCCCATCAGTGTATGTATGCGACGAATGTGTTGAGTTATGTAACGACATCATTCGTGAAGAGATTAAAGAAATCTCTCCAAAGCGTGATAGCGATAAATTACCGACACCACATGAGTTGCGTGCACATTTAGACGATTATGTTATTGGCCAAGACAGAGCGAAAAAAGTGCTTTCTGTGGCAGTGTATAACCACTATAAGCGTTTAAAAAATGCATCGCCTAAAGATGGTATCGAGCTGGGCAAGAGTAATATTTTGCTTATCGGTCCAACGGGTAGCGGTAAAACCCTACTGGCTGAAACCCTTGCGCGCTCACTCAATGTGCCTTTCACTATGGCAGATGCTACTACGCTGACTGAAGCGGGTTATGTGGGTGAAGACGTTGAAAACATCATTCAAAAGTTGCTGCAAAAGTGCGACTATGATGTTGAGAAGGCGCAGCGTGGTATCGTTTATATCGATGAAATCGATAAAATTAGCCGTAAGTCAGACAATCCATCAATCACCCGTGACGTATCGGGTGAGGGTGTACAGCAAGCACTGCTTAAGCTGATTGAAGGTACTGTTGCCGCGGTTCCACCACAAGGTGGCCGTAAGCATCCACAGCAAGAATTCTTACAAGTCGATACTTCTAAGATCCTGTTTATCTGTGGTGGTGCGTTTGCAGGGCTTGAGAAAGTGATTGAGCAACGTGCGCACGTTGGCTCGGGTATTGGTTTTGGTGCACAGGTGAAAGGCGAGAAAGAGAAAGCGACGATCTCTGAAACGTTATCACAAGTAGAACCTGGCGATTTAGTCAAATACGGTTTAATCCCTGAGTTTATTGGTCGTCTGCCAGTGGTTGCGACTCTGACTGAGCTGGATGAAGAAGCTTTAGTACAAATTCTATCTCAACCTAAAAATGCCCTAACTAAGCAATACAGTGCGTTATTTGAGATGGAAGGGGTTGAGCTTGAGTTCCGCGAAGATGCGCTTAAAGCGATTGCTCACAAAGCCATGTCTCGCAAGACAGGTGCCCGTGGTCTACGCTCCATCGTTGAAAGTATTCTGCTTGATACTATGTACGATATCCCATCCGTTGACGGTGTGGTGAAGGCCGTTGTGGATGAATCAGTCGTGAAAGGGGAATCTGCCCCAATCTTGATTTACGAGCACAATGAGGCACAAGTGGCATCAGGCGAACAATAATTGTACTGATCGCTAATAAACTGAAAAACAAGGAGTCCAATGGACTCCTTTTTTCGTATTAGCCATTGAAACTCCATAAAGCGTCCCAATATACTCCAGTATTAATCCATTTCACCAAAACGGAATCGAACTATGACCCAAGAGCGTGAAGCGCATATCGAACTCCCCGTGCTGCCACTGCGAGATGTGGTGGTCTATCCCCATATGGTAATTCCGTTATTTGTCGGACGAGAAAAATCTATTCGATGTCTCGAAACGGCAATGGCGCAGGATAAGCAAATTATTTTAGTGGCGCAGCGTGATGCCGAGCTCGATGAACCATCAAAAGATGACATCTTCGAAGTGGGTACGGTTGCCTCTATTTTACAGTTACTTAAGCTGCCAGACGGTACAGTCAAAGTGCTGGTTGAAGGCGGTCGTCGCGCCCGTATTACCCGTTATACCCAAGAAACAGAATTTTTTGTGGCTAAGGCTGAGTATCTGGAATCAGAACCGCTGGAAGACAAAGAAGAAGAAGTGTTAGTGCGCAGTGCTATTGGTCAGTTTGAAGGTTATATCAAGCTGAACAAAAAGATCCCGCCAGAAGTCTTGACCTCTTTATCGGGTATCGATGAAGCGGCGCGTCTGGCCGATACTATGGCCGCACACATGCCACTTAAGCTTGAAGATAAGCAATCTGTGCTTGAGATGGTCAACGTCGGCGAACGTCTGGAATATCTAATGGCGATGATGGAATCGGAGATCGACCTATTACAGGTTGAGAAACGTATCCGGACTCGCGTTAAAAAACAGATGGAAAAGAGTCAGCGTGAGTACTATCTGAACGAACAGATGAAAGCCATCCAGAAAGAACTGGGTGACTTAGATGAAGGCCATGACGAATTTGAAGCCTTAAATCGTAAGATTGAAGAGGCTAACATGCCCGCTGAGGCGAAAGAGAAAGCCCTCGCCGAGCTTAACAAGTTACGCATGATGTCACCAATGTCGGCTGAAGCGACGGTTGTTCGCAGTTATGTCGATTGGATGACGGCTGTGCCTTGGAGCCAACGCTCTAAAATCAAACGTGATTTAGCCAAAGCTCAAGAAGTACTCGACACCGATCATTTTGGCCTTGAAAAAGTCAAAGAACGTATCTTGGAATATTTGGCAGTCCAAAGCCGAGTGCGTCAGCTTAAAGGGCCAATCCTGTGTTTAGTGGGGCCACCAGGTGTGGGTAAAACCTCGCTAGGTCAATCGATCGCTAAGGCGACCGGTCGTAAGTATGTGCGTGTTGCCCTCGGTGGTGTGCGTGATGAAGCGGAAATCCGTGGTCATCGCCGTACTTACATTGGGTCTATGCCAGGTAAAGTCATTCAAAAGATGGCTAAAGTCGGCGTGAAAAACCCGTTATTCTTGCTCGATGAAATCGACAAGATGAGTTCTGATATGCGCGGCGATCCGGCTTCTGCTTTATTAGAAGTGTTAGATCCTGAGCAAAATGCGACCTTTAACGATCATTACCTCGAAGTCGATTATGACCTATCCGATGTGATGTTTGTTGCAACGTCTAACTCCATGGATATTCCTGGGCCACTACTTGACCGTATGGAAGTCATTCGTTTATCGGGTTACACCGAAGACGAGAAGCTGAATATTGCTAAGCAACATTTACTGAATAAGCAAATCGAGCGCAATGGTTTAAAAGCTACTGAAATTAAAGTCGATGATAGTGCTATCGTTGGCATTATCCGTTATTACACCCGTGAAGCGGGTGTGCGTTCACTCGAGCGTGAATTGTCTAAGATTTGCCGTAAAGTCGTGAAAATGATTTTGCTCGATAAGTCGGTAAAGTCTGTGACTGTCAACCAAGAGAATCTTAAGTCTTTCCTTGGCGTGCAGCGCTTTGATTACGGCAAAGCCGAGTCTAAGAACCAAATCGGTCAAGTGACTGGCTTAGCTTGGACTCAGGTGGGCGGTGACTTACTGACGATTGAAGCAACCTCAGTGCCAGGTAAAGGGAAGTTAACCTATACCGGTTCCCTTGGCGACGTGATGCAAGAGTCGATTCAAGCAGCGATGACAGTTGTTCGCGCCCGTGCGGAACAATTAGGTATCAATGCGGATTTCTACGAGAAGCGTGATATCCACGTGCATGTGCCAGAAGGTGCGACACCCAAAGATGGTCCATCTGCTGGTGCGGCTATGTGTACCGCGTTAGTATCAAGCTTAACGGGTAACCCCGTGCGTGCTGATGTGGCCATGACAGGTGAAATAACCTTACGTGGTGAAGTGTTACCTATCGGTGGTTTGAAAGAAAAACTGCTAGCAGCACACCGCGGCGGCATAAAATTGGTGCTTATTCCAAAAGAAAATGAGCGTGATTTGGAAGAAATTCCTGCCAATGTGATTGCCGATTTAGAAATTCGTCCCGTGCGTTGGGTCGATGAAGTGTTAAAACTGGCCCTAGAAAGACCAGTGGAAGGCTTCGAAGTGGTTAAAAACTTGGCATAACGCAAGAAATTGCGCTATCACGTTAAAAAAAATGAAAAAAGGGGCTTAACAAAGCGCAGACCTGTGGTAGCCTAGGTCTGTGGAGAGCCAGCTGCTCCAAGCCCTTGGCGCAACTGGCTTTGAGCTGTATCCAGTTTTAATTCTTTGGTTTTCGAACTCAGCTTGAACTTTGAATTCAAGCTTGTTATAAAAGCCTCCGCAGACCGCTCTAGAGACGGATTTGGTTGCGGCGCAAAAAAATTACATTCAAGGGGATGACATGAACAAATCTGAACTAATCGAGAAAATCGCATCTGGTGCTGACATTTCTAAAGCCGCTGCTGGCCGAGCACTGGATTCTTTTATCGCTGCTGTGACCGAAGGTCTGAAAGAAGGTGATAAAATTTCTCTTGTTGGTTTTGGTACTTTTGAAGTGCGTGAACGCGCTGAGCGTACTGGTCGCAACCCACAAACGGGTGAAGAAATCAAAATCGCAGCAGCTAAAATTCCTGCATTCAAAGCTGGTAAAGCACTGAAAGACGCTGTTAATTAATCATTAATATCGTAGCCTTTGTAAGGCGTTCGTAATGACAAGCACTGTTTATCAGTGCTTTTTACGAATTGAAAGTAATGGAATATGAAGCTTAATTTCTACCATTACTCGGGGTTTTAGAATTTACCAGTGGTAGCGTCTGAATATTCCCCATAAATTACAGAAAGGCGCATCTCAACCTGATGCGCCTTTTTATTTTGTTAATCGCAACAAGCGAGAAATCTGATGTTAGAAAAGATCCGCGATGGTTCGCAAGGCGTGATTGCTAAAGGCATTCTCGTACTTGTGATTTTATCTTTTGCATTTGCAGGAGTCAGTAGTTACTTAGGTTCAACAACTGATGTGCCTGCGGCAGAAGTGAACGGTGACAAGATCACTAAAGCCGAGCTAGAGCAGGCGTACCAGAGCGAGCGCTCTCGCATGGAGCAACAGCTAGGTGAAATGTTTGCTGCGTTATCCGCTGACGAAAAATACTTACAAAGCATTAAGCAGAGCGTATTAGAACGCTTAGTGGCTGACAAGTTGATAGATCAAGCTGCTAAGGCTATGGGTCTACGTGTATCTGACGAGCAAATTATTGCTGCAATGAGAGCTGAACCGGCATTTCAAACTGATGGCAAATTTGATAACGATCGTTATCAGGCGATTCTGCGTCAGTTAGGTTATCAGCCACAGACTTTCAGAGACATGATGCGTGTCGATATGACCCGTCGTCAGTTAACTGCGGCCCTTGTGGGTACTGAATTCGTGTTACCTGGTGAAGCTAAGCAATTGGCTGAGTTACAAGGCCAAACCCGTGATGTGCGCTATGTTATTGTCGATTCTGCACCATTCTTAGCGACAGCGGTTGTGACTGACGAGCAAGTGAAAAACTATTACGACGCAAACCAAGGGCAGTTTATGAGCCCTGAGATGGTGAGCTTAGAATATGTTGAACTGAATGCTGCTGATTTTGCTAAAAATAATCCAGTTTCTGATGATGAAGCACAAACGTATTACGAAGAACATAAAGCACAATATGTTTCTAACGAGAAGCGTCTTGCCGCGCATATTTTGGTTATGCCAGGTAACGATGAAGCGGCAGCAAAAGCCAAGGCTGAAGATCTCGCTAAGCAATTAGATAGCGGTGCCGATTTTGCTGATCTGGCTAAAGCTAACTCTGATGATACTTTGAGTGCAGAGCAGGGCGGTAAACTGGATTGGTTTGAACCTGGTGTAATGGACCCCGCATTTGATGCCGCTTTATTTGCATTAAATAAAGGCCAACATTCTGCGGTGGTTAAAACAGACTTTGGTTTCCACATTATCAAGCTATTAGATGTGCAATCTGGCGCGACTGTACCGTTTGCTGATGTGAAAGCTAAGATAGTGGCTCAATTGCAAGATAAGAAAGCGGTTGACCAGTTCTATAGCTTACAAAGTAAATTAGCGGATACCAGCTATGAAGTGCCAGATACACTATCTGAAACCGCAAAAGCTGTTGGCGTTGATGTTAAGACTACAGCACTGTTTTCTCGCGATAACGCACCTGCTGAGCTAAACAAGCCTGACTTAGTTAAAGCAGCCTTCTCTGAAACTGTGATGCTGAAAGGTTTAAATAGTGAAGTGATTGAGCTTGAACCTAACCATGTGGTTGTTATCCGAGTGAAAGAACATCACGATGCGGGTACTTTGGCCTTAGCTGAAGTGAAAGCCAACATCACTGAGCGCTTGAAGCAAGATCAAGCAAACGAAGCCGCCCGTGCAAAAGCACAGGAACTGATGGCACAAGTTAAAGCAGGTGCAACTGATCTTGGTTTAGTGTCTAAAGCGAAACTAGGCCGTGGCGCGCAAGACGTTGATGCTGCGATTGTAGGCAAAGTGTTCCAAATGCCAACACCAAGTACAACTCCTGTTGTCGATACCGTTGGTTTAGCAAACGGTTATGCTGTGGTTGCACTGGATAAAGTCAACGCTGCAGAAGGTGTGAGTGATGAGCTAGTTAATGCACTTAAACAACGTCTGAACGCACAATACAGTGAAGCAGACTACCGTGGTTTGATCGATTCGCTTAAAGCCAATGCCAAGGTGCTTTACCCTGTAGAAGAATAATTTCAGTGAGGATAGTGAGTTATTAAATTTACTATCCGACTGATTAAATAGAAAAGGTCAAGTGAGTTCACTTGGCCTTTTTGTTTTTTAATTCGATAAAGTTTACCAATGAAGTTCGAAGGATATCCACTATCGCAACACTGTCAGACTCTATATTCCATTACTTCAATCGCCACGTTACTGAATTGAATGGTTAATCATCAACGCCAATCATTACGCTGCTGGCTTTGATGAGGGCATAAGCCGAATCACCCACTTTGAGCCCTAGGCGCTCACAGGAAGCTTTAGTCACCACAGAGGTCAGTACGACACCGGGTGCAAGTTCTATTGTCACTTCATTGTTTACAGCGCCCATTTCTATGGATTTGATTGTACCGCTGAGGGTGTTTCTTGCGCTAATTTTCATTGATTTTCCTTATTGAGGGATTATTAGGGGTCAACTGCAGCTAGTGTAGCGCATCTTAATCTGGGAGTTATAAATAAAAACGCCACTAAAAAGTGGCGTTTAACGTTTGTGATAAGCAGTGATTCGCTATCGAGTTGATTAGAGTTCGATAACGTCAAATTCAACGTATGGGTTAACGTCGGCATCGTAATCAATGCCTTCGATACCAAAACCAAATAACTTAATAAATTCAGCTTTGTATTCACGGTAATCAGTCAATTCTGATAAGTTTTCTGTGGTCACTTGTGGCCACAAATTACGGCAGTGTTGCTGAATATCTTCACGCAGTTCCCAGTCATCTAAACGTAAGCGATTATCACTGTCGGTCTCAGGTTTTGCACCATCGGCACGGAATAGACGCTCACTGAATAAGCGATAGATTTGCTCCATACAACCTTCATGGAGACCTTCCTGACGCATTTTCTTGAATACCATAGCGATATATAAAGGCATGACAGGAATGGCCGAACTCGCTTGAGTCACAACGCTCTTTAGCACTGCAACATTTGCGCTGCCGCCAGTGGCTGACAGTTGTTCATTTAACGCTTTTGCTGCGCGGTCCAGATCCATCTTGGCCTTGCCAAGGGCGCCGTGCCAGTAAATTGGCCACGTCAGTTCTGTACCTATATAGCTATAGGCTACGGTTTTGCAGTTATCGGCTAATACACCGGCTTCAGATAAGGCTTTAATCCACAGTTCCCAATCTTCGCCGCCCATAACGGTGACAGTATCGGCAATTTCTTGCTCAGTTGCTGGCTCAACGGTGGCTTCAATGATGCAGTCTTTATTGGTATCAACGGCAGTCGCTGTGTAAGTTTCGCCAATGGGTTTTAAAGCTGATCGGATAAGCTCACCTGAATCAGGGAGTTTGCGCACTGGTGATGCTAGTGAGTAAACAACCATGTCAATTTCACCAAGATCTTGCTTGATAAGCTCGATGACTTTTTGTTTAGCTTCATGGCTAAAGGCATCGCCGTTAATGCTTTTAGAATATAAACCTTCCGCTTTAGCAAATTTGTCGAAAGCGGCAGAGTTGTACCAACCTGCAGTACCTGGTTTCGCTTCAGTACCTGGCTTTTCGAAGAACACGCCAATCGTTGCGGCATCGCTACCAAAAGCGGCTGCGATACGTGAAGACAGACCATAGCCACTTGATGAACCGACTACTAATACCTTTTTCGGGCCGTTAGCGATCTTGCCTTTTGCTTTAGTTAAGGTGATTTGTTCTTGAACGTTTACTTCACAACCGACAGGGTGTGTAGTGGTACAAATGAATCCACGAATTTTTGGTTTGATAATCATGTTTAAGCTTCTTCTATCAAAATGACCAATAGGATAAATATTTCGGCGGGTAAATGGCACCTATTTTTAGCCAATTCACCAGATTATTTAAGTGGTTGGAGCAGTTTAGCGTTTGTGAACAAACAGACTCTGCTCTTGGACCAACCTCTGAGTGTATTCATGTTTTGGTGAATTAAATATTTGTTCTGTATCAGCTTTTTCAACCATTACACCTTTGTGCAGTACCATAATTTTATCGCTGACATGGCGAATAATATTGAGATTATGGGACACGAAGATATAAGACAAGCCGAGATCTTTTTGCAGTTTTAACAGCAAATTAAGAATTTGCGAACGCACCGAAAGGTCCAGAGCGGTTAAGGCTTCATCGGCAATGATAATTTTAGGATTGAGCATTAAGGCTCGTGCTACTGCGACTCGTTGTTTTTGCCCTTCGGAAATCATGTGCGGATAAAACTCCGCATGCTCAGGTAATAAACCTACTTTTCGTAAGGTATCGACCACTTGGGTGTGCCGCGATTGCGCAGACATTTGGGTGTTGAAACGCAGCGGCTCATCGAGCAATTGACCAATCGTTAGGCGCGGGTTCAGTGAAGTATTCGGATCTTGGAAAATCATCCGAATTAAGCGGCATCTTTGCTTCACATTGCGGCTATCTAAGGCTTCACCTTCGAAAAAAATCTCACCACCGCTGCGGGGCTCTGCACCGACTAAAATGCGTGCGAGGGTACTTTTACCTGAACCCGCTTCACCCACTATCGCTAAGGTTTCACCGCGTTCGAGTTCAAAGGATACGGGCGCTAATGCATCGTTATATTGGCGGGAAAAGCCCTTATAACCAGTATCATATCTTTTATAAAGGTCATTAACTTTAAGCAGTGGGGTCGTCATTATGGGTTTCGCCGTGATAAGGGAAATGACAGGCAAAATAGCGGTCTTTGATATGACTCAAATTTGGCTGATTAACGCATTTTTTTTGTGCTTCAGGGCAGCGTGGCCCTAAACGGCAACCAATAGGCAAATGCTGTAAGGCGGGCGCAGAACCCGGTAGGGTAGGCATAATCGCCTTGTGACCACCTGAGCCTGAATAGTCGGGCATATTTTCGAGTAACGCCTTAGTGTAAGGATGATAAGGCTGCTTAATCACTTCGTCCGTCGGCCCAGATTCCATGACTTGACCGCAATAGAGCACGGATAAGTGATCGCACCATTGGGCTAAGGTTTCCAGTTCGTGGCTGATCAATAGAATCGATACGTTTTGTAATTGATTTAATTGGGATAATAATCTGAATATTTGCGCCTGAGTGCTGAGCTCCATCGAGCTTGTGGGTTCGTCTGCAATCAAGAGGCGAGGCTGGTTAGCAACCGCCATCGCAATCATCACCTTTTGGCATTCGCCTTCGGATAATTCCCACGCGTAGCTAGACATCACCTGCCGCGGATTCTTGATCCCGACTTTATGCAGCCATTTTTGTGCCGTAAGTCGCGCATGCCTGCGCCGTTGCCAAAAATAGGCGTTGGGATTTTTAGGCATAGCTTGCATTAACTGACTGCCGACGGTTTGTGCTGGATCTAAGCTGCCAGACGGATCTTGGAAGATCATCGCCATGTCTGAACCCATCAGATTACGACGCTCTTTTGAGCTCATGGCCATCAAGTTATTGCCATCCCACATCATGCGGTCTGCTGTGATAGTCCAGTTAGGGCCGGGGATGCCTAAAATCGCTCTTGCTAACAAACTTCGTCCTGAGCCAGATTCACCCACTAGCCCATGAATTTCGCCGGCATTGAGCGTTAAGCTGACTTTTTCTAGCGCCCGCACTCTACCGTGGGGCGTATCGAGTTCAATCGTTAGATTTCGTACGTCGAGTAAGGGCATAAGTTAGTTTCTGATGGGCGCAAGCGCCGACCGTAGGCCATCGCCAACCAAGTTAATGGAAAGCACACTGAAAAGAATCGCTAAGCCTGGGATAGTTACGGCCCAAGGTGCAGTTAGTAAATTATCCATCCCTTGGGCGACCATTGCGCCCCATTCTGGACTCGGCGCCTGTGCGCCCAAGCTTAAAAAACCCAGGGCAGCGATATCTAAAATAGCAGCTGAAATGGCAAGTGTGGTTTGAATAATCACCACTTCCCACACGTTTGGCATAATGACATACCAAAAAATTTGCATCGAGTTAGCGCCGTCTAAACGCGCGGCTGTGACATATTCTTTTTGTAATTCTTCATGCACTGACTGGTGTATGGAGCGCACAAATTGTGGGGTTAAGGCAATCCCGACGGCCCAGAACACGTTTTCAAGCCCTGGTCCCATTACAGCGACCACTAAAATGGCCATTAATAATGAAGGAATCGATAACAGCGCATCGAGCAAATGACCGAGAATACTGGACTTTAAGCCCCGCATCATGCCCGACAACGACCCTATGATAAAGCCTGTGAATAATGCGGTAACGACGATCAGCAGCGCCATGCCAAAGGTCAAGTGCGCGCCGTGTAATAATCGGCTAAAAATATCGCGGCCGAGATCGTCAGTCCCTAAAAAGTGCGCCACTGTCCCTGAAGGGTCCCAAGAGGGTGGTAACAGCAAGGCTCTTGGATCTTGTGCCTCTGGTGGGAAGGGCGCAATCATAGGGCCAAACAGGGTTAGCAAGAGCAGAAATGCAATCGTCCACAGACCCGCTAAGGCGAAAGGATTAGCCGAAAAGTTAAGCCAAACCCGCATAGTCGGGGAGGCAATTTGATCTTCTTGATAAATTTTAACTGGTGGCATAAAGGTCTTTTCTGCTCAGTGGATTAAAGGCTGTGTGCAGCACTTCAATCAAGATACTTAGGAAGATAATCAATAGGGCCACGGCCAAAATCCCACCTTGGATAACAGTATAGTCCCGTTGGTAAATCCCTGAAACCAGCCAAGATCCTACACCAGGCCAAGAGAAAATCATTTCAACCACTATGGCATAACTGGCAAATGAGCCAAGCATTAGCCCTAAATGTTTAAGTACGGGGATTAACGCATTGGGCAGGGCGTGGCGCAGTATAATCGTGCCAGTATGCATGCCTCTAGCTTCGGCGGCGCGGATAAAGGTTTGATTCATCACATTCACCATTGCCGAACGGGTGCTACGAACCACTACAGTAAAAGGTAACACGGCCAGTGTTGTGGCAGGCAAAATGATATGCAGCAGGGCATCTTTAAATGCCGACATGCCGTATTCAGACTCTGACAACAAGGTATCCACTAGCATAAAGCCAGTGACGGGCTTGATTTCATAGAGCAAATTGATTTGTCCCGAAATTGGTAACCAACCAAGATCGACGCCAAACCAAAGCGAAAGATAAAGGCCTAACCAGAATACGGGTACAGAGTAGCCCGTTAGGGTAATCGCCATAATGGTATTTTGGGTGAGCTTATGTTGACTCTGGGAGGCGAGCACGCCTAAGGGCACGCCCAAGCAAATTGCGATAATACCCGCCATCACAGCAAGTTCGAAGGAGGCGGGCAGGACGGCACTGAGTTCTTCGGCGACTTCTTGATGTGACGTGACTGAAATCCCTAAATTACCGCTAAGCCTTTGTTGTAGGTAAGCGATAAATTGCCACGCTTGGTTTTTATCTAATTTGTAGTCCTGTTCTATTTGAACCAGTTGGCTTGCCGTCGGTGTATGTATGCCAGTGAGTGCATAGGTGCGCTCAACTGGAAACAAGCCTGTAGCGTAAAATAAGACACCCACCATGACTAACGAAGTAGCAAGAAATAAATTGAGGCGACGCAGTAGGTATGTAAACATTAATTCGCCTCCTGTGGTGCTTGGCTAGTATGGGTGAAGGAAATCCCACCAAAAGGCGTAAGCTGCATATCCTTGATATCACTGCGAGTTAACGCTACACGTTTGGCATGGGCCAGACTCAGCATAGGTACTTGTTCAGCTAAAAAGGCTTCTGCTTGTTGATAAATCACTTTACGTTCCGCTTGATCTGATACTTCCCTTGCGCTGTTTAAGATGGCATCAAACTCAGGGTTACACCAGCGAGAACGATTGTTGTTTGATTGCATTGCTGCGCAGCTCAGCAGCGGATTAAAAAAGTTATCGGGATCGCTGTTATCAGCATTCCAGCCAATCAGCACAGAATCATAGTCGTCGCGGCTCAGTCTCTGATTAAATACGCTCCAATCGTAACTGACGATATTCACTTTTATGCCGATGTTTGCTAAATCGGATTGAATTAATTCGGCCGTTTTCAACGAATTGGGGTTATAAGCGCGGGCAACCGGTATGGCCCAAATATTGATGCTGAGATTTTTTATACCAGCTTCTTTTAATAGGTCGCGTGCTTTTTGCGGATTGTAATCGACAAGTCCTTTGTTATTTTCGTAGGCCCATGATGCTGGCGGCAGAACGCCGGTGGCTTCAATGGCAGTATTTTGATAAACCGCTCGCAGGATATTTTGTTTATCAACAGCATAGGCCAGTGCACGACGTACGCGAACATCATCTAACGGTGGCTTTTGCGTATTAAAGGCCCAAAATGCTACGTTAAGACCTGGTTGTGATTCGATGTTTAATTCTTGATGCTGTTTGATAACAGGCAGTTCACCTGCTTTGGGCAGCGCAGAAACGCTGCAATCCCCCGCGATAAGCTTAGCGAGCCTAACTGTACTTTTGGGCGTGATATCAAATACCAGCATATCGATTTTTGCTGGCTCTCCCCAAAAATCGGGATTACGGCGATAGCGGATATATTCGTTTTTAGCGTATTGCACTAAGGTGAACGGTCCTGTACCAATGGCAAAGTGGTCGACGTTTTCAGGATGACCTAAAGCTAACTGCTGCTGCGCGTATTCGTTTGATAAGATCACCGCAAAGTCGGTGGCTAAATTCGACAGAAAAGAAGCGTCTTTGCGGGTTAAGTAAAAGACCACTTCATGATCGTTTATCTTCTCTATCCCTTTAACTTGCTGAGAAAAGCCAATACTTTGGAAGAAGGGATAACCCGTGCGGGAGACAAAATGATAAGGATGCTGGGTATCGATAATACGATTAAAGGAGAACAACACATCGTCGGCATTAAAGGGGCGAGTTGGGTAAAAACGCTTTGAATGCTGGAACTGCACGTTTTCCCTGAGAGTGAAGCGATAGCTTAAACCATCATCAGACATGGCCCAACTCGTCGCCAAGGCAGGGACAAGCTTGCCTGACTGGGTGTCATAATCCACTAGGCGACTATAAATTTGATGTGAGGTGGCATCGATTGTCGTGCCAGATGTCACCAATTGTGGATTAAAAGACTCAGGGTTCCCTTCGGAGCAATACACCAAACCAGAAGGGAGTCGTTGGGGGCCACACGCGACCAACAACCAACTCATGCAAGAAACTGCAGTTGTTAGGCACAGGCGTCTAATTAGCACACTCATTTATAAATCATTATTTTATCGACTATGAACGGCTATTTTAGCAGTGCATCTCCCCCGTGGGCAATCTGCTTATGCTTTATCAAGTAAATTGTACTTTTTAAGGATGCCACGCAGTTGGTGGTAGCTTAATCCGAGCATGTCGGCGGTTTTCTTTTGGTTGTATTGGCTGCTTGAGAGTGCCTGCTGGATCAGATCCATTTCGTACTTCTCAGTTTGCTCTTTAAAATCCAGCGGAAAATTAAAGCAATTCGTTGAATACTCAGTATTGACTTGTACTTCAGCCTCAAGTATCGGCGCAGATTGTGACGTACTGGCAACAGTTGTTGGCGCGACTGAGGTGATTTGGCGTTCGCGAGTCTTGATCCGCGTTTGGGGCCGATACGGTGAAGCAAAGGGATCGAGGGTGATATGGTCGATGGGTCTATTTTCACCACCATTACGGTAAACGCTGCGCTCGACTACGTTTTTAAGTTCACGGATATTACCCGGCCAGTCGTGGGTCATTAATTGCTCGACCGCATGGGCGCTGAAACCGCTGAACAGCTGCAGTTTTAATTGGCGCGCCATGCCAACGGCGAAATATTCCGCCAGCGTCATTATGTCTTCTGGGCGGCAACGCAGTGGTGGCAGAGTAATTACATCGAAGGCGAGTCTATCGAGCAAGTCGGCACGAAATTCGCCTGCGTCAGCAAGTGATGGTAAATCTTCGTTGGCGGCGCAGATTAAACGAACATCAGCCTGCACGGTTTTACTGCCGCCGACCCGTTCAAATTCGCCGTATTCAATGACACGCAGGAGCTTTTCTTGGACAAGTCCTGAGGTGTTGGCTAATTCGTCGAGGAATAAGGTGCCGCCGTCGGCGCGCTCAAAGCGGCCTTCGTGTTTGCCTTTGGCGCCAGTAAAGGCTCCTGACTCATGGCCAAATAATTCACTCTCGAGTAAATTTTCACTCAAAGATGAACAGTTTAGCTTAATAAAACTTTGATCCCAGCGCTTAGACAGATAATGTAAGCGTTCGGCAATAAGCTCTTTACCTGTACCTCGTTCACCAATAATCAGTACGGGTTTAGACAGAGGCGCTATTTGCGACACATGTTCTAACACTTCGAGTAGGGCGTTGGATTGACCGATAAGGTTGTCTTGCTGAAATTTATTATCCACGATATTTTTTAGTCTTTCGCGCTAAAATTTGGTGAAAATGATAATAAGTGGCTTGAAGCGTAAAAGGAAGTAAAAGTTAATATTTTGTTTAAGTTACTGTATTTAAATAAGAAGTAAAAGTTGGCACGGTTAGTGTATCACCTTATACGAGACCAACATCAATTTGAGGATAGGATTATGGGAATTTTCTCTCGTTTCGCCGATATCATTAACTCTAATATCAGCGCATTGCTGGATAAAGCCGAAGACCCAGAAAAAATGGTTCGACTGATTATCCAAGAAATGGAAGACACACTCGTTGAAGTGCGTTCTACCTCAGCTAAAGTGTTAGCTGAAAAGAAAGAGCTGCAACGTCGTATCAACCGCGTGTTAGAGCAAGTGCAAGATTGGCAAGATAAGGCTGAACTGGCACTGTCCAAAGACCGTGAAGACTTAGCGAAAGCCGCTTTAGTTGAAAAACAAAAAGCGACCGGTTTAGCAGATACGCTGAATCAAGAGTTAGCCGTCATCGATGAACATATCGCACGCTTGAAAGATGAGGTGGGCATGTTGCAAGAAAAGCTGCTCGATGCAAAAGCGCGTCAAAAGACCATTATTTTGCGCACTCAAACAGCGTCATCACGCTTAGAAGTGAAAAAGCAGCTAGATTCAAGCAAGATCGACAATGCTATGCTCAAGTTTGAGCAATATGAGCGCCGTGTCGAAGGCTTAGAAGCCCAAGTTGAATCTTACGATCTTGGCAGCAAGAAGACCTTAGCCGATGAGTTTGCGGCGCTAGAAGCGGAAGATTCTGTGAATGCAGAACTGGCAGCGCTCAAAGCCAAGGTAAAAGGTAAAGCGCCAATTAAGTCAAAAGAATAACAATTCAGAGGTGAGTTATGGATATGGACGTGCTAATGGCGCCGATTATTATTTTCATGGTGATAGTCGCGCCAATATGGTTAGTTCTTCATTATCGCAGTAAGCGACAAGTGAGCCAGGGACTCACTGAGGAAGAGTTTTCACAACTCAATGATTTGATATCCAAGGCCGATAAAATGGCGGCGCGTATCGAGACCTTAGAGGCCATTCTGGATACAGAATCGCCCGAATGGAGGGGGAAACATGAGAGGATCTAATGGCCGTACTTTGTACCGCATTCCCCAGTCAGGCAAAATAGCGGGTGTATGTGCAGGGATTGCCGAGTACTTTGCGATTGAAACTTGGTTAGTGCGAGTGCTGACTGTGTCTATCTTCTTACTCGGCGGCTCAGGTGTGGTATTTATCATCTATGTCGCTTTGTGGGTGATTTTAGACATCAAGCCGCAAAAGCATTACGATAGAGACGATATCGAGGTGAAGAAGAAGCCGTGGCAGTCGGGAGAACCCGCAAAGCAAGCGCTAAGCGACGTGAGTCGTCAATTTCGAAGTCTGGAAGTCAGGCTACAAAATTTAGAACGCCATGTCACCTCTGACAACTTTGATTTAAAAAGACAAATCAATAGTTTGTAATCCTTCTAAAGGGCGGCCATGTCCGCCCTTGTTGCTTAATCTCTGCTCCATTCCAGTGTATAGTCAACATCACTTGACATAAGTTAACATCATTCGACATAAGGGAAGTCTCTATGGGAATGCTTGATGCCTCGCTCCATAAATTAACCCAAAAGGGCCAATCCCTGTTACATCGCACCGCGGACCGGCATTTACGTTTGGCCGTGACTGGGCTTTCTGGTGCAGGAAAAACGGCGTTTATCACGGGGTTAGTCAATCAGTTACTCAATTCTGGACCTGTCTCAACCTTACCCCACGCCCGCAACAACAGTGCTTTGCCACTGTGGCAGGTGAGCCGCGATCAGCGTTTACTCGGTGTTAAGCGTGCCATGCAGCCGGATCTTGAAATCGCTAGTTTTGATTATCAAGGCGCCATGTTAGCGCTCACTTCCGAACCTGCGACCTGGCCAGCCTCTACCCGTACTATTTCTGAGTTACGATTGGCGATTAAATACCAGCCTAAGAAGGGCTTACTGGCCAAGTTTTCTGATACCGCCACCTTGTATTTAGACATAGTCGATTATCCTGGCGAATGGTTACTCGATTTACCTATGCTGCGCCAAGACTTTGTAACTTGGTGTCGCGCTCAACAAGTTCGCATCGAGAATCTTAAAAGCTCTCCCTTGTATGCCGAGTTTGAGCAATCTTTGACATCATTGGATTTAGCCGCGAGCGCCGATGAACAGCAATTAAAGCAAATTGCCGATCAATATCAGCTATTACTCAATGATTTAGTGCACGTGCAAGGTTATTACCAAGCGCAACCTGGGCGCATGTTATTGCCAGGTGAATGGCAGGGTGCTCCCTTATTGGCTTTTTTCCCCCTGTTATTGGTTAATGATGAAAAGTTTGCTGAGCTTTCGCAAAGCGATAAACACAGTGGATTCCATGTACTGGAAAAACGCTATCAAGAATACGTGGCTAAAGTGGTTAAGCCTTTCTATAAAAACCACTTTGCCGGTTTTGATCGGCAGTTAGTACTCGTTGACTGTTTTAGTGCGTTGAATCGCGGTAAAAAGCAATTTGAGGATATGGGCGCGGCGCTCAATGCCATTATGGAAAGCTTTCAGTTTGGCCAATCGAGTTATTTACGGCGGTTATTTGCCCCCCGCATCGACCGTTTATTGTTTGCCGCGAGCAAGGTTGACCATGTGACCCGCGATCAGCAGAGCCATGTTTTGTCCCTGCTGACCGATATGTTGAAACACAGTCAGCATTTTGCCAGTTTCGATGGTTGTAAAGTGGAGACGATGGCGATTAGCGCCATCAAGGCGACTCGCCATGGCATGGTAACGACCCAAGAGGGTGAGGTCGAAGTCGTGCAGGGTATGGGGCTCAACGGTAAAGCCCTGACCTTGTTTCCCGGCGAAGTGCCCACTCGCTTACCTGACCCCGATTTTTGGCGTGACCAAGGGTTTAACTTTGTCGGTTTTGCGCCGCCGAGCAATGTTAATGTTGACCCCTCTCAAGTGCACTTTGACCATATTCGCCTCGATCATTTGCTGCAGTACTTACTGGGAGATAAGTTGGAATGACGCTAAAGCTATCGGATAACGCTAACGAGCAGGCTTCTAATTCTTCTGCGAACTCATTTGCACACTCAGTTGAACATAAGCCGCTGAAAAAGCAGCAGCTGTTTGACCCAGAAGTCGTGGAGCTCAAACCCAGCAAAGAGGAGCTCAAAGGGGCGAAAGCCTTTGATCCGCATACGCCAGTGCAAGAAGTGGCTGCTGATATTGAGGAATTGATGGATGAAACGTTGTCATCCCATCCAAAAATGATCGATGCTAAATCGGTATCGCCTCAACTTGTAAAATCACGCCGTTGGTCTTGGCTCGCTCGTCTGGCAGTAGCGAGTTTATTGCTGCTTGTAGTCGTTCAAACAGGATTAGGACTGAGGGATGCTTGGCTTGAGAGCCCTTGGTTGTTCAGTTTTTATGGTGTGGTGCTTGGGGTTGTCAGTGCGTGGGCATTGGCGGGCGCAGTCAGTGAATACCGTAAGCTCAAGCGACTCAAACAGGTCGCCGATACTCAAGAAACAGGTGCAAGGCTAGCGCAGAGCATGCAAATGGGTGAAGCAGACAGCTTTATCGATAACATAGTGTGCCACTATGAAGACAGCCAAGGTTTGCAGCAACTTCGCCGTTCATTAAAAGATGAACATAATGATGCCGAGAAAGTCTTGTTATTCGAGGACTTAGTCTTAACGGAGCGAGATGAACTGGCCAAAAAAGTCGTGCGACGCTATGCGGCTGAGTCGGCAGTGTTACTGGCGGCGAGTCCGTTAGCTGTGCTCGATATGGCGATTATCCTCTGGCGTAATCAACGTATGCTGCGCGATGTCGCCCGCTGTTATGGCATTGAACTTGGTTACTGGAGCCGAATTAAACTTATCCGCAGCATTATTATTAATATCATCTACGCAGGCACCACTGAGTTAGTTACCGATTTAGGAACACAGCTGTTATCGGTTGAAATGACAGGTAAATTGTCTGCTCGCTTGGCTCAAGGCTTAGGGGGCGGCATGTTAACAGCGCGCCTTGGATATCAAGCCATGGCGCTGTGTCGGCCGATTGTGTTTAGGGAAGAGCAAAGGCCTAAATTGTCTAAAGTGCATCAGGAATTGTTAACTGAACTTAAGCAGTTTTCAGGCAAGCTGTTTACCAAGGAAGGCCGCGACGCATTAAAAGGCCAGTTCGCCGATGTTGATGATAGGGTATCGCGGTCATCTAAAGATAAGTCTAAAGAGTAGATGCTATTGAATATCATATGATTAAACGATTCAAATAGCCGGAAGTAGATGCGCTAATGGACTTGTTCCTTAGCGCATTTTTTATGATTCTTGCAGATAAAGAGAATGACTAAGTGCGACGTAAAAGTGCTATGTAACAAGTTAATTACACTTTTGATCGCTGCTATTTTCGTCATGCTACTGGCTTAAGTGCTTGGCCGCGTTATGGTATGGCTTATTCGATAGGGCTAATGTTTCATTAACTTATCTATTAGATTATCCATAATGCGGGTATTGAGCGCTCCACACCAACAATCAATCAAGAACGGGAACTGCTCAATACCAATGACAAGGAGCTAGGTATGCAAGATGAGTCAGGCAAGATGTGGAAGGCGGCGACACAGGTTATTCATGGCGGCCATGAGCGAGAGGCCTTTGGTGCCTTAGTGACGCCGCTTTATCAAAGTGCGACTTTTGTGTTTGAGTCTGCACAGCAAGGTGGTGAGCGATTTGCGGGTAATGAGTCGGGGTATATTTACACGCGCTTAGGGAATCCGACAACCGCTGAGCTTGAACGTAAAATGGCGATTTTAGAAGGGGCTGAGGCCGCAGCAGCAACTGCTTCTGGTATGGGCGCAGTATCCGCCGCATTGCTGGCTAATTTGCAGATGGGCGATCACTTAGTGGCGTCGAATGCCGTATACGGTTGTACTTATGCGCTAATGACGACTCAGTTTGCCCGCTTTGGTATTGAAGTGTCCCTAGTGGACTTTTCATCGGAAGCAGAAATAGAAGCGGCGATTAAATCCAATACTAAGGTCATTTTCTGTGAAACCCCTGTCAATCCGCATTTGCAGGTATTTGATTTAGCGTCAATTGCGAATATTGCCAAACGTCATCAGTTAGTCAGTATTGTCGATAATACCTTTATGACCCCATTACTGCAGAGGCCGCTGGATTTTGGCATTGATTTGGTGGTCCACAGTGCGACTAAATATCTGAATGGCCATGGCGATGTGATTGCGGGGATAGTGTGTGGCAGTGAAGAACAGCTCCATAAAGTAAAGTATGAAATTTTAAAGGATATTGGCGCTGTGATATCGCCACATGATGCTTGGCTGATCTTACGCGGCCTTAAAACCTTAGATGTGCGTTTGCAGCGCCATTGCGATAGTGCCCAGCGCGTGGCAGAGTTTTTGGCGGAACATCCAAGCATTACACGTGTGTATTATCCCGGGCTTAAATCTCATCAAGGGCATAAATTCATTGGCCAGCAGATGAAACGTGCTGGTGGTGTTATCGCGTTTGAACTGGCGGCAAATTTAGAAGAAGCCATGGCCTTTGTCGGATATCTAAAGTTGTTCTCAATTGCGGTGAGTCTAGGTGACGCTGAATCCCTGATCCAACATCCTGCATCGATGACGCATTCACCTTATACACCAGAGGCAAGGGCTGCCGCTGGGATTGGTGATAATTTGCTGCGGATCTCTATTGGTTTAGAAGATTGTGACGACATCATCGCCGACTTGAACCAAGCGCTAGCTCGATTAGCTTAATGAATGTTGTTATTTTAAAGACCGTTAGCTATTTGAATGATAAAAGGATGCTTTTTGCATCTTTTTATCATAGTCAAGCACTGGCTCATTGAGCTGAAGACAGAAGTTTAGCGATAGTGAATATTTATGACGCCGATTTGGTATTTCGGGACAGCTTAGACTATTTTTGATTTGAGGCCACGGAAGTAGGACGAAAGGCCGCAAATCATGGAATAGAGGAATTGTTATGAAAACCACAAATCGTATACCAGCTTTTATGAGTGCCATAGCATTAACGGCTTTTTTGGCAAGCCCAGCAATCGCAACAGAAACCCCAACCAAGGCCGCCGTGAAAGTACAGGCTAAAACTGAAGCGGGTGAAATGGCATCGGATGTGAAGAAAGCTATGCCAGATGCCGCTCAAGTCAACATCAATACCGCTTCAGCCGAGCAGTTACTCGTACTCAAAGGGATTGGTGCCGCAAAGGCTCAAGCGATTGTCGACTATCGCACTAAAAATGGTAAGTTCAATGCTATAGATGACTTAGCCAATGTCTCTGGTGTTGGGGCTAAGATAATTGAGCAAAATCGCCATTTGATCAAGTTGTAACCACCTTTGGCGATGATTGCGGTGTAGCCTGCTGATTTTTATGATAAGAGATTCAGTAAAACATATATAAAAGTCTGCATTTGCAGGCTTTTATCATTTCAATCACTCTATTTGCTTATAGATTGTGCAGTTAGGTGGGATATTAAGAGATCTTATCGATTAGCGCTTGATCCCATAGGGTCCATGGGGGATAATCCTCCGCGTTCAAGCAATGCTTTGGTTTATGTCATTCAAAGTAATGTTCGAAGTTATGGTGACCCTAGGGTCCCCCCGCAATGATAACTTGTGAACTCGGCCAGGCCCGGAAGGGAGCAACCGCAGCAAGCGACTCGTGTGCCGGGGTGTCGGCTCTAGGGGAACCTCCAATTCAACTTTCCCTCTGTTTATTCCGTTGTACTTCTCTATATCTACTCAATTTATGTTATTCAATATTTTAGTTTGCAGACTATTTCCGTTTTCTGCCGTTAATCATTTATAGCGTTAATATTTCTGCACAATGAGATAATCCATTGCCTGCTTCTGTTCTTGCCACTACAACGGCTAAAAATACTCTCAACAGTAACCTTTAACGAAATTAACGATTGGCTTCGGCTTCTTCCTGTAATCTTTTTTGCAGATTTTGTTTAAGAAAAGCGCGGGACTTTTCGAGTGCGGTTTGGATCTCACGCTTTAATTCCTGCAGCTCGTTATAGTCTTCAAAGAAGTAAGTATCGACGAGGTGGCGTATGTAGCGGACTGGCAGTTGATTTAAGGTCACGCAACATAAGTCGGCGAGATAGTCCTCAGGAAGTTCGTCCATAAGTCCTTCATCTGACAATATTTCCATTAAAAGAACTTCGTAGTAATTACGGATTTCGAGTTGCATTGTTATGCTCCATGACGGTTTTCATTGAGTTTGCTACCACAAATGATTTGCCGCAATAAAAAGTTGGCCGTGTCTTTGGCTTAATTGTAGTGCGTCTCTGCTATAGCCGCCGCCTATCACGGCTGCAATTGGAATATTTTCCGATTTTGCCATTGATAACACAGTTAAATCCCGTCTGAACAGTCCTTCTTGGCTGATATTGAGCAAGCCAAGATCGTCATTTTGATGAATATCGACCCCAGCATCATAAAGAATCAGATCTGGTTGATGGATTCGGATAAGGAGGGCGAGTGTCTGCTCCACGGTTTCGAGATACAGATTGTCATCGCTGCCTTTGGTTAGTTCAATATCATGGTGGGAATACTGCTTACGACTCGGGAAATTCTCTTTGCAGTGAATCGAGCAACTGATGATCCCTTGATGTTGGTGGCTAAGGGTTGCACTGCCGTCACCTTGATGCACATCGCAATCAAAAATCAGTACCTTGTGTACTTGCTGGCTCGCGATGGCATTTCTGGCCGCGAGGATAAGGTCGTTGAAAATACAATAGCCGCTGCCAAAATTGTAATGGGCGTGATGGTAGCCCCCCGTGAGATGCAGGGCAATACCCTGATTTATGGCTAATGAAGCTGTGAGTGTGGTGCCTGCTACTGAATGCAAGGTACGCTCAACTAAGGCTTCACTCCACGGGAAACCAATCCGTCTTAGCGCCGCTGTTGGCAAGGTACCCGCGATAAATTGCTCTACATATTCGCGTTGATGCACTTGTATTACATCTTCTGCAGTCATGGCCGTTGGTGCGTGGAACTGTGCGGTCGTGGCAATGTGGTTATCGAGTAAGTACTGCCGTAAATGTGCGTATTTAGTGGTGGGAAATCTGTGATGGGGAGGAAGCGCCAGCTTGGAATAGCTGGCGTGATAAACCAGTGGGATCAGAGTCAATATTGACTAAACCTCGTTATCGCAAGTTGTTATAGCTGTGAAATTGCCCAGCTCATAAATTCTTTACGGGTTTTTTCATCTGCTTGTAGCCACCAGTATTGCAACATTTGTTGTGGGTTGGCTCCTGCTGCTTTAGAGGTGTCTACTGGGGCGGTGAGTGATGTTGCGTTAACGGTCGCCGATGTTGTCACGGGGGCTGGTGCAACGGCTACTACTGCACCTGCGGCACCGGTTGCTGCTGCGGCAGTACCGGATACGTCAACGGCTTGATTACCACTGAAAAGGCGAGAGACGAAGCTTTCTTCTTCTAAATTGGTATTCACCACTTGGTAATTGACGCTGCCTTTGTCACTACGGGTTAATTTGATTTGTGGGTTTTGCGCGTAAACTTTAGGCTTTTTAACGACTTCACCTTCGGCCGCTTGCAGGTAATATTGATGGTCGCCATCAACATCTAAAGTAACGATGAAAGGTGCTGACTTAACAAAGGTTTGGCTGTCACTAAAATTATCCTCTACCATTTCATGGTAACGAATGGCGATTTTGTGAGTGCCGGGGGCCAATTCTAAGCTGCTTTTATGGTTGAATACGCTCGACTCGACTTTTTTACCATCAAGAGCAAGGTACTCAAATGACATAGGAATGTTGAGATCTGCGGCGAAGGCTGAGGCAGATCCGAGTAATACTAGCAGGCTGCTAATTGGCAAAAGTGATTTCATTGTTACTCCTTAACGGTTATTACTCTGATACGGGCGTTCGAATATTTGAATGCGATCTTCTATATAACTAATAGCTTGCCTGCATTTTCCTAGACGACGATGCATCAAAAGGATGTCATTTTGCAATTTTATTTTGTCAGCACTATGACAGTTTTCAAGTTTTGATTCCATTTCTTCAATTTTTTGTTCAAATTTTTTCGCCCAATTCAGATGTTTGTTCAATTCTTCGTAGATCTCATGACTATTTTGCATCACGTTATTGGCGATCCAATCGAAACCACTGGCTTGGTGAGACTGATTCTGGCGTTGTGCAAAACGGGCACGGCTACTGGCACGCTGCTGAGTTTTAGACTTAATGTCGATAGAAGTGGTCAGCAAGGCTCGTTTGACTGCGGTGAATCTATCTTGGATCCGCTCACAGCTCAGGGCAATGGTCTGGGGGGCGAGTTTAAGCTTAATTTGTTTTTCGAGCTGCATAATACTGCTACGAATTTGTTCAATACAGGGGCTGAGTTGGGCGCCGTGTTGGACAAACAGCGAGTGATTAAAACGCTCTGTTTCTTGCAGGAGTTTGCGCTGTGGCGGCGCGAGTCGATTATCGTGTTGCAGCACTTCTTGTTCTAAGGCTTTAAGCTGATTCTTCAGCATCACCATTAATTGTTGGGTGTTCACAACCATGCGCTCCATGCCAAATTCGCTGCAATCATTAGCACGATCAAAATAAACAGTGGGCGGATAAAGGGCATGCCAAATTTAATCGCACAGCGGGCACCGATAAATGAGCCTAACATCATGCACAATCCCATCCACAGACCTATTTGCCACTGTACCTGTCCAAGCCAGCCAAAGATAGTCAGTGCGGTCAAGTTGCTGGTAAAAGTCATCGCACGGGCAAGGCCACAACTGTGCAGTAAAGGCAGTTTATACAAAGAGCCAGATGTGACGGTCCAAAATGCGCCAATGCCTGGGCCTGCAAAACCATCATAAGTGCCTAAAGCCAGTCCCTGTAGCCATTGTTGCTTGGCTGGCGGCTTGCTGATTGGTACTTGGCAGTTAACGTCTGACATCGCATTGGGGCTGACTAAACTGTAAATAGCGATGCCAATGATCAGCAAGGGTAGGACTTTTTCGAGCCATTGAGTATCGACTAAATAGACTAAGAAACTGCCCAATACGGCGCCAATAAAGGTGGCGATAAAAGCCATGTACCAAAACGAGGGTTTAAAGAGGTGTTTGCGATAATAGGTCCAAGCTGCCATAAAAGAGCCAAAGCTTGCTGCTAACTTATTGGTGCCTAATACGGTATGCGGCGCAATGCCTAAGGTTAACAGTGCGGGGATCGACAATAGGCCACCGCCACCCACGACGGCATCAATGAATCCAGCGATAAGACCTATAACTGCCAACAGGGCCCAATGACTGGGCTCGAGTAACAACTCCAAATTTTAATCCTACTCTATAACACGTCTAAAGGGCGGTAAGGCATCCAGTAAGGACTTACCATAGCGTTTAGTGACTAACCGCCTATCTAAAATAGTCACTCGGCCATAATCTTGCTCTTTACGCAGTAATCTACCACAACTTTGAATAAGCTTACGTGAAGCATCTGGGATCGTCAGTTGTAAGAAGGGATTACCGCCTTTGACTTTGACATATTCTGCATGCGCTTGCTCAACGGGCGAGGTTGGTACGGCAAAGGGCAGTTTAGTGACGATCAAGTTAGTCAGATAATCACCGGGCAAGTCGAGACCTTCAGAAAAACTGCCGGTGCCAAACAAGATGCTTGGTTCGCCTTTATCGCATTTAGCTTTATGATTTTCTAACAATTGTTGCCGTGGCGCATTGCCTTGGATAAGTAGCTCAGTGGTGAGTTTACCTTCAAGTAATTCAACCACTTTTTCCATCTGCCAGTAGGAGGCGAATAGCACTAAGGTTGCCATTTCGCCTTCAATAAGGGTGATGATTTGTTCGGCAAGTTCAGCCGTATAGGCATCATCCGTCGGCTCAGTGCGCATTTTGGGTAAATAAAGTGTCGCATTATTGGGGTAATCGAAGGGCGATTGTAAGGCTAAATAACGACTGCCATCATTGAGTGACAACCCAACTTGATGCACGAAATGGTCAAAGTTATTGAGTGCGCGCAGCGTGGCGCTACATAAGACTACGCCTGCGGCCTTTTGCCACAGCATGGATTCCAGCATAAAACCGACTTCAATCGGCGAGGCGCTAAACAGATAATCCACTTGTTTACCTGTGATGAGTTCGACCCAGCGCGCCATAGGTGCGCCTTTGTGCTTATCTTCCTTGGCCATCATCCTCCACAGTTTCTGCAGGTTTTCGAGCCTTTGCAGCATAAATCCGGTTTCGGCCAATAGCGCTTCGGATTGATGTTTAGGAATATCGCCATCTTTAATCGCCTCGGCCAGCAGTGACAGCATTTTATTAAACTGTTTGAGGGCAAGATTAGAGGTCACAGCAAGGTTTTCGGCGAGAATGAGTAATGACTCTGGTAGTTTGCCGTGCTCAAAACGCAGACGGTTTTCAGGATTGGCAAAGTGTTTGGTCTGGGTATCGCAATAGTGGGCCACTTGATTGAGCTGGCTGATAAGATCGCCTAAATGATCTTGCATCGCTTGCGCGGGGGCAATGATATTGTTGCTTTTTATTTGGTTTTGTAACTTAGCGCAGGTTTTGCCAATTTTTTCGAGCCAGTCGCAGGCGCCCCTAAGCGTGGCCTGTGCACTGGAGAAGTCCCGCGCCACAATGGGTAAGTGATGTGCCTCGTCGATAACATAAAACACGTCTTCGGGATCGGGCAAAATCACGCCGCCACCTAATTCTAAATCGGCAAATAACAAGCTGTGGTTGGCGATGAGCACGTCCCAGGTATCAACATCTTCACGGGCCTTATGGAACGGGCAATTTCTGTGGCTGGCGACTTGGCGATGACAGCTGTGTTTGTCGCAGGCGATTTGTTGCCACAGGTGATCGGGCAGCGGCACGGCTAAGGTGTCGATTTCGCCGTTCCAGCGACCTTCGTTATAGTCTTTTAACAGGCCATGCATCATAGCCACTTGGCTATTGTCAGGCTTAGTTTGCCACATGGCCATTTGTGTACTGTTGTCGTCACCGATGAGCATCGCCAGTTTCGATAGACACACATAACGTTGTCGACCTTTGACTAGGCCAAAGCGGAAATTTAAGCCGGATTGCTCAAGGAAGAAGGGCAAGTCTTTATGCAGTAATTGTTCTTGCAGGGCGACGGTCGCGGTGGCGATACAGACTTTTTTCTTGCTCGCTAGTGCCAGTGGGATGGTACCGAGAATATAAGACAATGATTTACCGATCCCAGTCCCTGCTTCGACCACTATGATGCGTCTATCTTTGTCATAGTCGCCGGCGAGGGTCTTAGAGATTTCCGCCACCATATAGTTTTGTTCGCGGCGCGGCCTAAAATTAGGCAAGGCGGTAGCGATATCCTTATAGATGGCGCGGATCTGGGTTTTTACATTGTCAGGTAACATGCGTCACTACTTTATCGAATTAATGCTGTACATAATAACAGTGATTGCATAGCCTAAGAAACTTTTCTGCCATTTGGCGGCATTTAAATTGAGGAACCATCTAAATTGACTAGCTATGCGATTTGGGAACCCATGCGATGAAGTCAGAGGCTACCGCGGCCGTTAGTGTACAAGGTCGAGTCTTAACACGCCATGCGATTCATCGTCATGGGAGTTTAGTGTTGCAGTATTATCTGGCTACCGCCCAAGGCCCTGTGCTGGTGGAAGTGCAAGGCACTGAACACATTTGTTTTTGTCATCAAACTGATGTCACGGCTTTGCAGTTGCAAACGCCGGGTCAAGCATTGCGGTTTGTACCGTTAGCGCTCAAAAGCTTTAAAGGCGGCGCGGTTAGTGGTGTTTATGCTAAATCTAGCAATAGTTTACGTACCTTACAGCGCATCGCTAAAGATGCCGATATCCCTTTATTTGAAGCCGACATTCGCCCCGAACAGCGTTATTTAATCGAGCGGTTTGTGGCGCTGGATGTGGCATTTTTAGGGCATTTCTCTGCGACGAGTAACATACACGCGCCGACTAGCGACAGTCTTGAGGCTAACTCGCTGCCCGTGTTTATCGCCGAGCGGGCTAAGAGTATTGCCCCTTTAACGGCTGTACATTTCCGCTGTATTTCACTGGATTTTGAATGCAGCTTTGAAGGTTTACTCTATTCAGTTGCACTATATGGTCAATACAGTGGCCGAGACGAAGAGCAAGACAGTCTCAAGCAGACTTATGAAAAAGTGATTATGGTGGGTGAGGCTGAATCAAACTCTCTCGAATATATTGAATGGGTGGCCGATGAGGCTGCACTCATTCATCGATTAATCGCGTGGTTCCATGAGTTTGATCCTGACTTTGTCATAGGTTGGTCAGTGGTGAGTTTTGACCTCGCACTCTTGTCACGCCGGGCATTATTACACCGTATTCCGCTCACCATTGGCCGCGGAGGGGCAAAGCTTGAGTGGAAAGTCGATAATAAATTTCGGCCAGAAACCTTAGTTTTACCGGGCCGTGTGGTACTCGATGGTATCGATTGGCTTAAGGCGGCTTTCTATCATTTTGAGCGGTTTTCGTTGGAATTTGTTTCGCGGAAATTATTAGGTGAAGGCAAGGCCATTCATAACGTGGATAATCGCGTTGAAGAAATTGATCAGTTGTTTAAGGCCAATAAACAAGCCTTAGCCCATTACAATCTTACTGACAGCCGTCTGGTGTGGGATATTTTTAGTCATACTCAATTATGGGAGTTCGCCCTCGCGCGAGCTGAACTAACAGGTTTAGAGTTGGGGCGGGTTGGGGCTTCGGTGGCGGCATTTAATCATTTGTATTTACCGCATTTACATCGAGCCGGTTATGTCGCACCCGATGCTCCTGCGAGTGATGGGATCGAAAGCCCCGGTGGCTATGTGATGGATTCTGTACCGGGACTTTATAAGCATATTTTAGTGTTCGATTTTAAAAGTCTATATCCCTCCATTATTCGTACCTTTTTGATCGACCCTAAGGGATTAATTGAAGGTTTGCAATTGCCCGAGTCTGACTGTGTTGTGGGGTTTCTCGGTGGCCGTTTCAGTCGGCAACAGCCCATTTTACCTAAGCTTATCCAAACATTATCTGAGCAGCGCGAAAAGGCCAAACGTGAGCACAATGCGCCTTTATCCCAAGCGATAAAAATTATCATGAACTCGTTGTATGGGGTTTTAGGTTCTCAAGGTTGTGTTTTCCACGATGCAAAGTTAGCAAGTTCGATCACTATGCGCGGCCATCAAATCATGAAACAAACCCGCGCATGGATAGAAGAGATGGGCTATCAAGTGATTTACGGCGATACGGATTCGACCTTTGTCTGGCTTGGCAGCGAGCCAGATCTCTCAGACATTAACGCCTTAGGTAACACTCTGGCGCGGGAAATTAATGCTAAGTGGCAGGCTAAGATCGGTGAAGATCATCAAGTTGAGAGTTTTCTCGAGTTACAGTTTGAACGCCACTATGAGCAGTTTTTTATGCCGACCTTAAGAGGGTCGTTAGAAGGCAGTAAAAAACGTTATGTTGGCGCGTGGCGTAATGCGAGCGATGAACTTGAGCTTACTTTTAAAGGTATGGAGCAAGTGCGCAGTGATTGGAGCCCTTTAGCGCGCAAAGTTCAAGAGTCACTCTATGAACGGATGTTTAACCAAAGGGATATCAGTGTTTATTTGGCCAGTGTGTTTGAAAAGCTGCTTGATGGTGAGTTGGATGATGATTTGGTATTTCGCAAACGTATGCGACGCAATATTGAAGATTACACGGCTAAATCTTCTCCCCATGTTAAAGTCGCTCAACAATTATGCGACTTAACAGGAGATGCCTCTTTTGGCAAGCGTGGGGCGCAGATTGATTATCTGATTACTGTAAATGGACCGGAATCCTTACTGTACAGAACGTCACCAATTGATTACCAATACTACATTGATAAGCAAATTGGCCCTATTGCCGAGCCTGTTTTTTCGATAATGAAACTAAACTACATGGATATTGCGTCAAAGCAGTTACTGTTAATATAGTGTTTTTAATGTTCTTTATGTGTTGCGCAGGGTGGCGAATGTAGCGTTTTGACCTGTTTTGTAGAGGTTAACTGGTTTGTTTTTGTGATGTTAATCGACATATTCTTTAGGTTTAGCTTTGAGGGAATATTGAAAGTTTGCTACCCTTTAAGAGGAAATTGTAAGGAAATATAACAACGGAATGACGTTGACAGAACATAAACAAAAAAGGTTAAGCACCAAATGAACAAGACGTTAGTAGCAACTGCGCTTGCAGCAATTTTTTTAGTTCCATCAGTCTCAGCTATCGAGATCTATAAAGATAATAAAAATGCCGTAGAAATCGGTGGTTTTATTGATGCACGCGTGATCAACACTCAAGGGGAAACAGAGGTTGTTAACGGCGCATCTCGCATTAATTTTGGTTTTAATCGTGAGTTGACTGACGGTTGGAAAGCATTTGCTAAATTGGAATGGGGTGTGAACCCTGTAGGTAGTAGCGACATCGTCTATAACAATCGCTTCGAATCTGTTCAAGAAGAGTTCTTTTATAACCGTTTAGGTTACGCTGGTCTGTCCCATGACACTTATGGAACACTGACTATTGGTAAGCAGTGGGGCGCTTGGTACGATGTCGTTTACAACACTAACTACGGTTTTGTGTGGGACGGTAACACTGCAGGTGTTTACACTTATAATAAAGATGATGGCGCGGTAAACGGTGTTGGTCGTGGTGATAAAACAGTTCAATATCGCAATGCATTTGGCGATGTAAGCTTTGCAGTTCAAGCACAGTTGAAAAACAGCAGCTTCTATACCTGTGATACAACGGATGATATTTCACAAGCTCAGTGTCAAGCGAACTGGGAAAGCGGTGATAAAGCGGCTCAACAAGTAGAATACAATTATACTTATGGTGGCGCGCTGACCTATAAAGCCACTGATATGCTGACCTTAACTGCGGGTGTTAACCGCGGTGAGTTTGATGTGAGTTTTGGTAACGGCGAACAAACCACAGCGGTTGATCTTATCTACGGTGCGGGTATCACTTGGGGTAACTTCGATAGCAATGGCTTATACGCTGCTGCAAACGTTAACAGACAAGAAAATCATGACACAGACAATATTGGTCGTTTGATTAAAGACGCCTATGGTATTGAAAGTTTAGTTTCTTACAAGTTTGACAATGGATTACGCCCATTCATTTCTTACAACGTGCTTGATGCCGGTAAAGACTATGTCATTCAACCTAACTTTAATGCCGATCCTAACGATGAGTTCAAACGTCAGTTTGTCGTGGTTGGTTTGCACTTTGTATGGGACCCAAACACAGTGCTTTACGTAGAAGCACGTAAAGATTACAGCGATTTTTCTGGAGAACATGAAGCCAGAATGTCGCTTTCTGAATCTGACGGCGTTGCCATCGGTATCCGTTACACGCTCTAAGTTCGACCTTATCTATTACAACTGTTTAGAATTGTGCCAGTTGTAAGTATTGCTCCAAAGCCCAAAGTGTAAACTTTGGGCTTTTTCATTCAAAAAGGCTATTAAACTCAATAATATCGTCTTAAATGGTTTAAGTTTTAGCATTTTCTCTCCTTACAACAAACTCATGTCAATTATGATCTAAGTTGTGCTATCTCCATCCCCTAAAATCACTTGCTGTATAAATAATCATCATCCACGCATCCACATGTACCGTTTTTAGGGTAATAATGTTTTGTTTGTTTGTTATTTGTTGATTTAGTGTTTCACATGTGATTTTATTGCTCTTGAAATTGACGTGTTAGCAACTAAGGTTGCGATAGAGCAATTTACGCTATCTATGCATAAATGTAGATGCAGAATATAAGAAAAACATGATTTATCAAGGGAGATAGACAATGTATAAGAATAATTTTTTAGCAAGCTCAGTACGTTTGGCTCTTGTTGGTGGAGTTGCTGCGTTAGCATTTACATCAGTACCGGCTATTTCTGCAGAGGCGCAGGGAGAGAAGATCGAGCGTATTGAGGTTACTGGTTCAAGTATCAAGCGCACTGATATGGAAGGTTCACTGCCTATTACTGTAATATCAAGAGAGGATATTGATAGAACTGGCCTGACTAGCGCTGGTGATTTAGTTCAATCTTTACCATCAATGCAAGGATTTACAACTGACGCAGATTCTGTTGGTGGTGGTGGTGGTGGTGTCAAATCGGCTTCTTTACGTGGTTTAGGTGCTAGTTACACACTAGTATTGATGAATGGGCGCAGAATGGCGCCCCGCGGTTCGGGTTCAACAATTGATTTAAATAGTATTCCTTTAGCTGCAATTGAGCGTGTTGAGGTATTAACTGATGGTGCTTCTGCGTTGTATGGTTCAGATGCTATTGCAGGGGTTGTTAACTTTATTACCAAAAAAGATCTTCAAGGTTTTAACGTAGCAGCTCGTTACAATAAACCACAGGAATCAGGTGGTACTAGCAGTAATCTTTCATTCACTGGTGGCTTTGGTGATTATGAAAAAGATGGCTTTAACATTTTATTCTCTGTTGGGCATGATGAGCAAGAGCAACTAAAAGCAACCGATCGTGATTTTGCTAAGACTGGTATTATTAATTTTAATCGTAATAATCAGGAATATTATTACGTTAAGGGTTCTCCAAATGCTATTCCTGGTAACGCTAGAGCCTACTACATGGAGAATGGTGTAAGAAAGAACGTTGTTTTCAACCCATATTTGAAAACAAATGGCGATTGTGCTCCTGACAATTTCCAAGTTGGGGACTTATGTCAATTTGACTACACTACAACAGTTGAAATTTTGCCAGAAAGCTCTCGTGACTCTGTAATTCTAGGTGCTGATTTTGCCCTAACTGATGACATCAAGCTCTTTGCAAATATGATGTATTCAGATTTTTCTCAAACAACTCGTATTGCACCCAATGCAACAGGCTTCTTTACCATACCCACAGATTCGCCGTTAGTTGATAAATGGGTTACTCCAAATTTGACTCAAGCCCAACGTGATAATTTAGTACGGGTAGATGCACAGTGGCGAGCATTACCACTTGGGGGGCGTGCAACTGAATGGAATACAAAGTCTACGCATTTAGTGACGGGCATTGAGGGGCTCGCGGGTGAAATTGATTATTCAGCTGCTTTTACTTACTCTAAAAATGATACTGATGAAAATGTGGCTGGTGGATACCCTCTTTTTGATGAATTTATGACACTGATGGGAACGGGTAAAGTAGATATCTTTGCAACACCAGATCAAATAAGTCAAGAAGGTAAAGATCTGCTTAGTCAGACACAATTTAATGGCAATTGGAGTAATGATACAACAGAAGTAAAAGCGTTAGATGCTAAAGCTTCTATGCCTGTTTTTGAAACATCTGCAGGTACTGCATATTTAGGTACTGGTGCAGAGTTCCGTAATACCCATTATGTGTCTTCAATAGCAGAAGCAAATAAGCAAGATTTGTTATTGGGTTCTAATACTGGTACTGAATATGATTTAGCGCGTGATAGCTATGGTGCATTCGTAGAGTTAATTGTTCCTGTTATTACTGACTTAGAGCTTACAGGCTCACTACGTTATGATAATGTTGGCGCTATAACCAATGATTTTGCTTACGATGCTGCTGGAGTTGCTATTCCTGGTTCAAGTACAGTAAATGATTCTGAAAGTGCTGTTACTTATAAAATATCTTTACGATATCAGGCAACAGAAGATCTTTTATTAAGAGCTTCAACTGGAACCGGTTTCAAAGTACCTTCAATGTTGTCAATTGCTAACCCTAGAGTTGATTTTGGTGTAACAAGTGGTTCGTATGATTGTCCTTTCGCGGGAACTTCAGATCCTCTAGCAACACTATGCCCTACAAGTGCACAGCAGTATGAAGCATTTAGTGAAGGTAATGCTAAATTAAAGCCTGAGACTTCTAAACAGTATTCTGTTGGTTTTGTATATGCTCCTGATTCTGATTTCAGTTTCTCATTAGATTACTGGAATATTGAATTAAGTGATATGGTCACAAGTGTGACTGAATCTCAAATTATGTCAGATCCTACTCGTTATAGAGATTTGTTTACAACTAAGTTAAACAAAGGAACAGGTGAAGAGGAGATTGCAATTGTTTACTCAGATATTAACGTCGGTAAATCCAAAAATGCTGGTTATGACTGGAATTTAACATTAGGACATGACCTTTCATTCGGTCGTTTGAATAACACATTATCAGGAACTTACATTACTGATAGCGAATATACCCGTCCAGGAACAGATAGTGATTGGATTTCTAGCTTAGGTCGATTTGGCGATGATGACGCAGTCGTATTCCGTACAACAGCACAGTTAGTTAGTACTTTGAAAACTGGTGATTTTGATAACTCAGTTATAATTCGTTATCGTTCAGGTTATGCAGACCAAGAGAACTATGTTCGCGAAGGAAGTATTACGGGCGAAGATAAATTAATCCAGTTAGCGGTACCGTCTTATACAACGGTAAACTTTCAATCTCAATACACTATTATTGACGATTTAAAACTGTCATTTGGTATCAATAATTTGTTTGACGTGGCTCCGCCATTATCTTTACGTTCGAGTGGTGCAGGTCACCAAGTTGGCTATGATCCAAGATATACTGATTCATTAGGACGTACTTTCTATGTTTCAGTAGATTACAAGTTCTAGAAAGCTAAAAATTATAAGTTATTGAAAATAATGACAAATCCAAATTAACGGGTTTGTCATTTTTTTGATGGTATGTAATTATTACGCAATAATCAGTATTTTTTACCAAACATTAAAAACCTGAGTTCGGTTTAACAAATCATAACTGCAATAGCATTAAACTCCGCGTTAGTGATGTTCAGTTGTGGTTTATTGTCTTTCAATTGATTGGCGATAAGTCCACAATTATATTGAGCATAAATCCATGCTCGCTGCGGTGTCTGGATTGCTCTATTTGTGATATATTTTTTAACTAGCCGTTGATGGTTTCTATGATAAAACGTCTCGACAGCATCGCTCTATCCCACGATGACATCGCCTTCGCCTTCGCCTTCGCCTTCGCCTTCGCCTTCGCTTTCATATTCTTACGCACGTTCGTCATCAACTTCACGCCTTTCTCCTGCAATTCACTGGACAGCACTTTACTGATATCTCCTTTATCTGCATAGAGTTTATTCATATCACTTCGCACCATCTCGTTCACAGGTTGTGTATCATGTACATTCGCTGGGGTCACTTTGGCCGCCACTATTCCGCCTTGATGATTCACAATCAAATGCAGCTTAAAGCCATAGAACCACCCCATAGTGCCTTTACCTCTGCACGCCAGTCCCGCCAAGGTTTTATGGCGATGAATACGTAGGTTATGACACACTTTGATGCTAGTTGAATCAACAAATTCGATACCAGTGGGGTCACTCTTGAGGCTGACAAAGTAGCTGCAAAGCGGCACTAAAGCGTTGGGCATCACCTCAAGAAAGCGGGCATAGCTGAGTAAATTAGGAAAAGCGGATTTGTAGAAATGAGCCAGATAGCCGATGAAGAAGTTCTTGAAATCACGGTGGTGGTGTTCTGATCTAATCCCATCGGACACTTAATTTTGAGACAGTATGGTCAATAAATTAAGAGGTCTATATGAGTCTGAAGAAATCACATAAGAGTTATCCGCAGGTATTTAAAGATGAAGCCGTCTTGATGGTGTTAGAACAAGGTTATAGCGTTGCCGATGCGGCAAAGTCTCTTGGAGTTAGCGTGAGCCTGCTTTACAACTGGAAGGAAAAACACGAAGCCCTAAGAAGCCCTAAAACAATGCATCACCTTAGAAGAGTCTGAGCGTGATGAGCTAAAGCGATTGCGTAGAGAAAACAAAGAATTACGCATGGATAAAGAAATTCTAAAAATACCCAAGGGGCACGCCGAGGCCAGCGCCTTCTTTGCGAGAGAAATGAAGTAAGATTTCGTTTCATCAAACTGCAATCTCACCTTTTTCCCATAGTACTGTTATGTCGAGTAATGAGTGTAAGTAAATCAGGCTATTACGATTGGCATAAGCGCCCTGCAAACGTGATAAGCCTTGAAACACTGAAGCTTTATCGCCTTGTTCGACAGCTATTTAAGCAAAGTCGAGGCAGCTTAGGGAATCGTGAAATGGTGGAGAAATTGCACAAGGAAGGCTACCAGGTTGGTCGCTATCTCGTTAGTAAAATTATGCACCGCCTTCGACTCAAAGCAACCCAACGACGCGCTTACAAGGTGACTACGCAGCGAAAACACTCAGATGCAGTGGCTGATAACCTGTTAAACATGAACTTTAATCCAATATCGGCTAATCAGGTCTGGGCGGGTGACGTGACCTATTTAAAGACGGGTGAAGGCTGGATGTATTTGGCTGTGGAGATGGATTTATATTCACGCAGGATTGTTGGATGGCACATAGACAAACGCATGACCACGGATTTGATATCTAAGGCATTAATGAAAGCCTACAACCTGCGACAACCAGCGCGAGGGCTGGTATTCCACAGTGACCGAGGCTCGCAATATACCAGTAAGCAATTCGGTAGGCTGCTATCGAACTATGGTGTCCGAGCCAGCATGGGTGATGTGGGTGCGTGTTGGGATAATGCCGTTGTTGAGCGTTTCTTTGGTAGCTTGAAACACGATTGGATTTTTAAAGTTGCTCAACCAACAAGGGAGTTTATGAAGCAAGATGTGACGGCTTACATGAAATATTACAACTTGGAGCGGCTTCATTCTGCTAATGACGATCTGTCACCTGTAGAGTTTGAGAATTCTCAAGTAAAAGTGTCCAATCTGGGTTGACCAGTACAGGTTAGTCTTATCTATTTGTTAATGCATTTCGACAAATAATCAAATTGTGATTGGTTTTTGTTCGCTTTTATCCGCAGTTCGGATGAGTCAAATTAATGAAAACTTCCTCTAAATTATCCATTCTAAATTCTTCTACTATTAACATTTCTCGAAAAACTGGGTCTTCGATTTCTTTAATACTGTTTCACTCCTAATCCTTAAGTAAATTTTTATTACGAGGAGTAGGATATGAGTAAAGAACATCTACTTGAGTCGTCTTTATGTTAAAAAATGTTAATATTAACAAAGAGGATACACAAAGTTGGCTGTTATCTATCACTATGATTTTATAGGATTTAAATTAATTTATTATTTTTTGGAACAAAAAGTAATAACCCTAAAGATTCATTTTTGCCTAAAAAAACACCTTTCGTAAAAAATTTCATTATTAACGCTTCTTTACACTAGTTTTTAGTCGCCTGAAATGTTGACACAGGTCAACATTTTGTGAAATGATGCCAGCGGGTCTATGCCTGCAAGGGCGTAGGAAAGGGAAGAAAAAACTAAGAATCACAAGAGAAAGACGAACTTACAGGAATTTTTTCGGCAAGTATTTATGCCTTGTCGTTATGTTGCTGGTAAGTTAAACCTTTTTATTCACTTCAAATTGGTTGGGAACTATGTCCAAGGTAAGCAATAGAACAAAAATCGCTACTGCACTTGTTGGCGTGCTGGCATTAGCGAGCAGCAACTTAGTAGTTGCAGATCCTCTTACCGACGTGCAGAAAGCGGATAGTATGATCCATGCTGATGCTGCTGCGTCGCAAAAGAACGTTGATAAGTATTTCGATCAAGCACAAGACATGCTTTTTGAGTATGGTTCTGTCGCAGATGAGCGCGAATCACTGAAATCATATAACGATTACGTTGCAAGCTTAGTAGCTGATCAACAAAAGACAATGGATTCAGTGCAGGGTGACATCAATGGTGTAGATAAACTTCGCCAAGGTGTTGTGCCATTAATGTTTAAAATGGTTGAGTCATTAGAACAGTTTGTTCAATTAGATTTACCTTTTAATTCTGAAATACGCACTAATCGTGTTAATGAACTGAAAAAACTTCTTAATACTGCCGAAGTCACACTAGCAGAAAAATACCGTCTAATTCTTGATGCTTATAGTATTGAGCGTGAATACGGTAGTGCTGTTGCCGTTAACCAAGGTAAGTTAAACCTAGATGGCAAAGAAGTGTTGGTTGACTTCTTTAACTTAGGTCGTGTTGCTCTTTATGCACAGAGTTTAGATCAAAAGACTGGCTGGATGTACAACCCAGAATCTAAGGGTTGGGATAAGTTAGATGACAGCTATTTGCGTGAACTGACCAAAGGTATCCGCATTGCCCGTAAACAAGGCGCTCTAGATCTATTCGCGTTACCAATTCCTGCTGCGGAGACTGCACAATAATGAAGAAGTTAATTACTACAGCTGTGTTGGCTGCAAGTTTCTCTTTAACTGCTGGTATGGCGAGCGCTGCTGATGCGCCTAAGTCAATTGACCAATTATTGCAACAAGTTAAAGTTGAACGCGCTGCAGAAGGTAAAGTCAACAGCAAGCGTGAGCAAGAGTTCCAAGCAGAGCGTGGCGATAAGGCCGCTTTACTGCAAAAAGAAAAAAATGCGTTAGCTGCTGAAAAGCAACGTGGTAAAGATTTAAACCAAGCGTTCTTAGACAACGAGCGTAAAATTGCTCAGTTAGAAGAAGATCTAAAAACGGCTCAAGGTGACTTGGGTGAAATGTTTGGTGTCGTTAAAGGTGAAGCCGGTGATTTCGCTGGTAAACTGGCAAGCTCTAACATCAGTGCTCAATTCCCAAATCGCGATAAATTTATCGCTGATTTAGGTGCCCGTAAGCAATTGCCAAAAATTGAAGAGTTAGAACAATTTTGGCAAGAGCAGCTATTTGAAATGGCGCAATCTGGCAAAGTGGTTAAGTTTGAAGGTTCTGTTACCGAAATTGATGGTAACGTGAAAACGACGACTATTCATCGTATTGGTGCTTATAACTTAACGGCTGACGGTAAATACGTTGTATATAACCCTGAATTAGGTTTAATTCAGCAGTTATCTCAACAACCTGAAGGCTATCAAGTTAGCGCTGTTGCTAAATGGGAAGAAACGGCCTCTGGTACAGCACCTTTCTATATCGACCCTGCACGTGGCGTACTGTTAAACATCTTTACGAACAAAGCTAGCATGGAAGATCGTATCGAGTCAGGCGGTACCATTGGTTATATTATTCTGATATTACTTGCTATTGGTTTATTAATTGCGGTTGAGCGTTTCATTGTGCTGGCAGCTATCGGTGCAAAAGTTAAACGCCAAGCTAAGAATGTTGATAACCCAGGTAACAATGCCCTTGGTCGTATCCTGAAGGTTTACCATGAAAACAAAGATGTTGATGTTGAAACATTAGAGTTGAAGCTGGATGAAGCTATTCTGAAAGAAACGCCTGCATTAGAAGCTCGAATTTCAATTTTGAAAGTCATTGCAGCTATCGGCCCAATGTTAGGTCTACTAGGTACAGTAACTGGTATGATTGCGACCTTCCAAAGTATCCAACTGTTCGGTACTGGCGATCCTAAATTGATGGCGGGTGGTATCTCTATGGCTCTGGTTACTACAGTACAAGGTCTGGTTGCGGCTCTGCCACTGATGTTACTACATGCAATACTCGTTGCGCGTAGCAAATCAATCACCCAAATTTTGGAAGAGCAAAGTGCGGGCATTATTGCAGCACATGCTGAGAAGAGGGCTAACTAATGATGCTATACCTGATGGACATATGGGATTCCGTCAGGGGCTTCATGGCCGCTGGAGGAAACGTCCTTTGGTTGGTTGCGTTTGTATTGTTCTTCATGTGGGTATTGATGCTTGAGCGTTATTGGTATCTTAATTGGATATCACCAAAGCAACATAAAGCTATCATATCTGCGTGGGATGCTAGAGAGGAAACAACCTCTTGGTACGCACACCGTATCCGTGAAGCTTGGCTGTCCCAAGCGAAGCAAGATTTGAATGCACGTATGCTGATGATTAAAACCTTAGTAGCTATTTGTCCTATGATAGGTTTGTTAGGTACCGTAACCGGTATGATTTCAGTGTTTGATGTGATGGCAGTTCAGGGGACGAGTAATGCTCGTTTAATGGCGGCTGGTATTTCAATGGCGACTATGCCCACGATGGCGGGGATGGTTGCAGCATTATCGGGAGTATTCTTTAGTACTCGTCTGGATGTAAAAATGAAAATCAGTTTAGAAAAGCTAAAAGACAGCATGCCGCACCACTAGAGAGAGATTGAACATGGCACGTAAAAAGCATTCCAGCGTAGACGAGGAAGCGCAAATTGATATGACACCGATGCTCGACATCGTGTTTATCATGTTGATCTTCTTCATTGTAACAACGTCATTTGTGAAACCTTCTGGTTTGGATTATAACAAACCAAAAGCTTCGCAAGCGACTTCAAAGCCTTCGGCTAACATCTTTATCGGCGTCAGTAAAACAGGCGTGATCATGATGGAAAACCGTCAGGTTGATATCGAACGTGTAACGGCAAACGTTGAGCGCATGCTGGCTGAAGCTCCTGAAGCTGCTGTATTGATTCAGGCTGATAAAGACGCAATGCACGGCTTAGTTGTTAAAGTTCTAGACCAAGTCAAAGCGGCTGGTATAGATAAAATTTCGGTATCTGCGGGGAACGATTAATATGCTAAGAGCACTAGTATCGATCATTATTGGTGCTGCTGTGACTTTTGGTCTGTTCGCTTTTATGGCGTTCTTGGTCGGTGGCGGCGCACAGCGCGGCGAAACATCGGCCGAGACCCCTGTAATTGAAATCACTATGGATAGACAGGATTCAAAAGCACAGAATAAGCCAAGGGTAGTGCCTAAGCCGCCACCACCGCCAGAACAGCCACAGAAGCCTGAGGCAACGCCGCCAGAATCTTCGAGCAATATTGACACAGCAATGTCGTTCAATATGGGTGGTGTAGAAGCTGGTGGTCCAAGTACCGGTTTTAAATTAGGCAATATGATGACTCGCGATGGTGATGCTACACCTATCGTTCGTATCGAACCTCAGTATCCAATTGCTGCGGCGCGTGATGGTAAAGAAGGTTGGGTACAACTTCGTTTTACCATTAACGAACTCGGTGGTATCGACGACGTTGAAGTTATTCAAGCAGAACCAAAACGCTTATTTGATAAAGAAGCGATTCGTGCACTGAAGAAGTGGAAGTACAAGCCAAAGATTGTTGATGGCAAACCATTGAAACAACCTGGTATGACAGTACAACTAGACTTCACCTTAGATAAAGGAGGCAACCAATAATGCGTAATGTTAATAAAATCGCAGTTCTATTATTGCTTTCTGTTTGTGGAGGTTCATTAACTCTTTCATCTGCAGTCGCAGAAGAAAAGTGTGCTATCGACAAACGTCAATCTAAAGCCGTGGGCGAAGGTGCGGCGAAGAAAGTTCAGAAGTCATTTGAAGCTTATACCAATGGTCAGGTCGATGAAGCTATTGCTATTTTGCTAGAGGCAAATGCCAAGAACGACTTCGATAAAGCCTATGTTGCACGTATGTTGGGTAACTTTTATGCCGAGAAAGGCAAAATGGATACCGCGATCAAGTACCTAAAACAAGCTGTTGAAGCTGATATTTTAGGTGGTACAGATCATGCTGCAACTATGCGTCTTTATGCTGATTTGCTATTACAAGAGAAAAAGTTTAAGGAAGCGATTCCTTATTATTACAAGTGGATGGAATTTACTTGTAAATCCGATTCTCAAATGTATCGCCGTATTGGTATTGCGCATTCAGAACTTAAGCAGTGGGATAAAGTGATTGAAGTGGCCGACAAAGGTCTTTCATTAGCTGAAGCTCCTGACAAAGGTCTGTATCAAATGAAACTGACAGCTTACTTCAATCAGAAGAAGTACAAGAAAGCTGTTGGCGTGTTAGAAGTCATGGTGCCTTTATTCCCGGATGATGGCAGATTGTGGGTTCAATTAGCACAGTTTTATTTGATGGTTGAAGACTACGACAAGTCTCTTGCAACTTACGATTTGGCTTATAGAAATGGTTTCTTAGATAGCGCGGGCAACATTACGCGTTTAGCGCAGTTAATGGCACAAAAAGGTGCTCCTTATCAAGCTGCTAAAATTTATCAGAAACATATGAAATCAGGCATGATCGCTGAGGACGCTAAGTCTTTAGAGATTTTGGCGGGTTTCTATCAAAATGCGAAAGAGTTTAAGCAAGCTGCTGAGTATTACGGTAAAGCTGCAGCCATCACCAATGATGGCAAGACTTACTTGAAACAAGGTCGCTTATTAAACTTGAATGAACAATATACAGCAGCGATCCCTGTGCTTGAAAAAGCCATATCAATGGGTATTGATCATCCTGGTGAAGCAAACTTCGAATTAGCTTTGGCTCATTTAAGTTTGAAACAGTATAAGTCGGCTTATAACCGTGCAGTGTTAGCTGCTAATGATAAGAAGACACAGAAGAGTGCAAATAGCTATATCTCTTATATTAAAGAGAAAGCACGTATGCATAATATCACGCTGTAATTACTTCGCAGTTTAGTGTTTGAATCGAAAGCCCCGCAAGGGGCTTTTTCTTTGGTATCAATAAACCTATTTACTGTAATCGGATTAAAGCTTGTGATTGATCATGATTTTTTTCAAGCTGTTGTGAAAGTTGGCTGACATTACTGAAGAGTGACTCTATTTTACTTTCCTGTGTAGGTAGGCAAATACAGGCAGCCAGTTTATAGTCGATTGTCAGTTTATGATGTTTACCAAAATCTTGATTAAAGTCAGATATTTGTTGTTCTATTCGCTTTAACACTACTTCCGTCCCCACCTCATCTATGTTGAATAAACCCAGTGCAAAGTGATTGTGATCTAGCCTAGCAATCATATCTGTTGCTCTTAATAGCGCTTCTTGCACTTGTTTGGTAAAGAATTCGAGTAAATGGGGTTGTTTGACGGTTTCATGAATGTGAGGGCACAGATACAATAGTGCCAAGCTTTGGTGGTCTCTCATGTGACGATGCCATTCTCGGTTGAATACTTCCATGAAATAGGTTTGGTTATAGACTCCAGTTTCAGGATCCCTGAAACCTGAGTTGCGGAACGAGTAGATCATAGATTAACTCCGATAGCAGACCTTGAACTAAGTATAGAAACAGTTCTGCAATAGCGGGCCAAAAAGGAGAAATATTAAAATGAAATTGGGTTTATTGGCAGGTTCGATAGCGTTAATCTTCACCCTTCAAGGTTGTTCTAAGCCTGAAGCCACTGCAGTTCAAGAAAATAGCTCGGCTAATACGACAGCTGTGCAGGGCGAAACTCAAACGGCAGAGCAGCGTTACTTAGCGCTTGTGGATGCTTATTTTAAAGATTACCTAAAGCTTGAGCCCATCTACGCTACTTTTGTCGGCGTAAATGACTATAACGCCGATTTCGGTGGGGATTTAACTGAGGATTACCTTAAGGCCCGTCATGATCTTAACACTCACTATTTAGCTCAGGTGCGTGCGATAGATCCAAAGCAACTGCCTGCTGATCTACAGTTAAGTTATGACCTGTTCGTCTATGACCGTGATATGGCGTTAGTGGACGAAACTTTCCCATCACGCTTTATGCCGATAAGTCAGTTCTATAGCACTGTCATTACTATGGTGCAGCTGGGAAGTGGCGAAAGTGCACAACCTTTTAAGACTGTCCAAGATTACCGTAATTGGGAACAGAGAGTCGATGGTTTCATCAAGTGGGTCGCACTTGCTGAAAATCGTATGAATCAAGGCATTGAAAGTAAAGTGGTACTACCTCGAGTGTTGGTAGAGCGCATTATTCCTCAGTTAGATGCTATGTTAACGACGGATGCGACTCAGAGCATTTTTTACTCGCCAATCCAGCATTTCCCCGAGAGTTTTTCAGAGCAAGATAAAGCGGAATTGACAGCTCGTTATCAAGCCATGATAGCTGAGCGTATCGTGCCAGCGTTAACGAACTTACGCGATTACTTTAAGCAAACCTATTTACCTAAATCGCGGGCGACTGATGGTTGGTCAGGTTTGCCTAACGGTAAAGCTTGGTATCAGCATCTGGCGAACTCACATACGACCACCACTATGTCTGTGGATGAAATTCATCAAATTGGCTTAAGTGAAGTGGCGCGCATTTTATCTGAGATGGATAAGGTGCGTGAGCAGGTCGGTTTTAAGGGCAATTTGAAGGCGTTTTTTGCGTCTTTATCTTCAGAGCCGCAGTATTTCTATAGCGATCGCCAAGGTTTGATTGATGGTTATATGGTGTTGAAAGATAAAATCAACCATGTCTTACCTAACTACTTTAATGTGATGCCAAAGGCTGATTACGTGGTTAAGCCGGTTGAAAGTTTTAGAGAACAATCGGCAGCGGGTGCCTCTTATGAAGCGCCTGCGGTGGATGGTAGCCGTCCAGGGGTGTTTTATATCAACACCTATAACCTCAAAGCACAGCCTAAGTGGGGGATGACGACCTTATCTTTGCACGAAGCCGCTCCTGGGCATCACTTCCAAATCGCGATCAAACAAGAACTGACCGGTGTGCCTGAGTTCCAGCGTTTTAGCGGTTATACCGCTTTCGAGGAAGGTTGGGCACTTTATGCTGAATACTTAGGTATTGAGATGGGGCTATTTACCGACCCTTACCAGTATTTTGGTAAGCTTTCCGATGAAATGCTGCGTGCCATGCGCTTAGTGGTTGATACTGGCCTTCATTCTAAAGGTTGGAGTCGTGAACAGGCGATTCAGTACATGAAAGACAACTCGCCTATGGCTGAGAGTGACATAGTCGCTGAAGTGGAGCGCTATATGGCGATCCCTGGTCAAGCTTTGTCTTACAAGGTCGGTCAGTTGAAGATTTTGGCACTGCGTGCCCGCGCAGAAAAAGCCTTGGGTGATAAATTTGATTTAAAAGCATTCCACGATCAAATCCTCACTTCAGGTTCATTACCCATGGAGGTCATGGAGAACAAGATCGATCGTTGGATTGCGTCGAAACAAGCTTAGTCGTGTAAGGTGCCGTTACTTGACTTTGTTGTCCGTGACGGCATTTTAAGACTTTTTTATTCAACAGAAAGTTTTTATACTGTTGATTCCAAACCTGTTAAAACGAATGTTTTAGTGGGAACTCAATGATATTTGGGGCAAATGTCTCATGATCCTTACAGGAGTTTTACTATGGTCCAGGCAACAGCAAGACATTTGTTAGTCAGCAGTGAAGAGCAGTGTCAAGCGCTGAAACAGCAAATAATGGAAGGCGCAGATTTTGCTCAAATTGCTCGCGCGCACTCTTCTTGCCCATCAGGTGCCCAAGGCGGCGAATTGGGGTCATTTGGTCCTGGCATGATGGTCAGAGAGTTCGATGAAGTGGTTTTTAGTGCACCATTAAACGAAGTACAAGGACCTGTAAAAACGCAATTTGGCTTTCATTTACTTGAAGTGACCAGCCGCGCGTAAGTTTTACCGCTTATCTAATACAGCTTGTTTGATACGGCAGCGTTTGCTGCCGTTTTGTTTTATATGTTCATCACGGAGTCACTATGCTGGAACTCTACACAGATAGATTGAAGCTCAGGAGCTTACAAGATAGTGATTGGGAACATTTTTATGCACTGCATAACGATCCTGAGATTAATCGTTTTGTACGCGTTCCAGAGTCGCAAGAGGTGATCCGCAGTAAGTTTCAGCAGCGTTCCGATACTTGGTTCTACGGTTCTGGCGATTGGCTGACCTTAGTGATTGAGACAGTTGATACTGGGCAGTTTATTGGTTTAACGGGCTTTTATTGTCAAAGTTTCGAGGAACAGCGTGCCGAAGTGGGTTATTTACTGGCGGCCGAGGGGCACGGAAAAGGTTATGCGACTGAGAGCTTAATGGCGGTCATTGATTGGGCCTGTTTAAGTTTTAATGTACATAAATTTGTTGGGCATTGTGCTAAAGATAATCACGCATCGGCACGAGTACTCGAAAAGTGTGGCTTTCGGCTTGAAGGTTTACTCAGGCAGCAATTCAAAATAGGTGAAAACTGGCTCGATGAATCAGCCTTTGGCCTACTCGCCGATGAAAGACGTCTCTAGCCAAATTATCTTCAGCGAATTTTGTACTGTGCTGGTATAATGCCGCAGGTTTATTTTTAGAAGGCGTGTATTAAGTGGCGCAAATTAATCAATTGGCTTTGCATTCTGGCGAAGATTTCATTGAATTGTACAAAGTATTAAAAGTGCAAGGCATGAGCAATGCAGGTGGTGAAGCCAAACATTTTATCGACGAAGGTCAAGTCACTGTGAATGGTGAAGTTGAAACTCGTAAACGTAAAAAAATTATCGCGGGCGACATCGTCAGCTTTAATGGTGAATCAGTTCAAATCATTGCGGCAGAATAAGCCTGAAACAGTGGAGCAAGAAATGCAATTTCCAGATGATGACAATGGTAAAATGCTGGCCGCAATGGCTGAAGCGGGAATCGATTTAACTAAAGAGTTAGATGTTGATTTCTTTTTGGTTTTTGATGACCAACGCGATGCTGAAACTGCGTTAGAAGAATTAACAAATTCTGACTTGGAAGGCGAGCTTGAGCTGAATCTGAATGATGAGCTTGGTAAGTGGGAAATCATTGTTTGTCTCAATATGGTGCCTGAGTACGATACATTGGTTGAACAAGAAGTCATGCTAAATGATTTTGCTGCCGAATTTGGCGGCATGACCGACGGTTGGGGCGTAATGCAACATCAAGACGGTGACGATGAGTTTATGGACGATGATGACCATGACCATGACCATGTTCACGGTGAGCATTGCAATCACTAATTCTGATGCGCTTTAAGCCTTGAATCTAATAAACCACCTTTTGGGTGGTTTTTTATTGGTGTTTTTCTGCGCTCAGTTAGTGATCTCAATAGCCTCATTTGGCATTTATAGCGTTATTGTGCCTCGCTTGAACTGAGATACGTTTAATGCAGATTAATGACGATAGGGCGCAAAAATCTCTAATAACCAGTCGATAAAAGCTTGAGCTTTTAACGGCAGGCTTGGGGATTTTGGGGTGAGTAAATAATATCGATAGGGACTGGTGAAGGGGGCGTCGAAGGGGATGACTAAGCTGCCGTTTGCCAGTTGTTCTTCGATGAAGAATCGCGGAATAAGTGCTGCGCCCATGCCACTCGCAGCCGCTTGACTCAACATATAAAAATGCTCGACACCAAAGGTTTGTGCTTGGGTGAGTGTTAATCCCACCTTTTCCGCCCAATACTCCCAAAGTTCTGGTCTTGTGGTGTGTTTCAGTAACGTGACGTGATTAATGTCCTCGATATTTTGCAGTTTAGGCGCTAGTGAAGGCGCGCAAACTAAGCATAAATCCTCATCCATCAGCTTGATATAATTCGCGCCCTTAGGGATAACAGTGCTACTACGGATCGCAATATCATAACGACCTTGGCTAAAATCCACTGCAAAGTCGCCAATGGATAAGTCGACATACAAGTGTGGATGGCGGGATTTAAACTGCTCCATTCTTGGAATGAGCCAATTGATGGTTAAGCTTGGCAGCACATTGATGGCTAAGGTTTGCGGCTTAGTGGGCTGACGGCGCAAGTCACTGGTAGCACTAGATAGTGTTTGCAGAGCGGCTTGAACATGGGGTAAATAGCGTTTGGCTTCATCGGTTAAACCAACTTTTTTATGTAAGCGTACAAAGAGTGCAAAACCTAAATAATCCTCCAATACTCTGATTTGTTTACTGACTGCGCCATGGGTGACATGCAACTCCTTGCTGGCTAATGTCATGCTCTGTAAACGTGCTGCGGCTTCGAAGGCACGGAGAGAATTGAGGGGCGGTAGTTCGGCAAACATTTTATTTCCTACTGCTGGAAAATCAGAACAGGACTCGGGATTTTGTGTGAGTTTATCTCACGCTGTGCCGACAATAACTCCTTTGCGTTTATTTGGCAAACGCAGTCTAATGTTCTGCAATCACTCTCTTTTTTATCAGAAGAATAATAAATCATCATGGAATTTGAACTGACTCTACAAATCGCAGCGATACTTTTTGCCGTCGCTATGGTGGCTGGTTTTATTGACTCAATCGCCGGTGGTGGAGGCTTGCTGACCATTCCTGCACTTATGTGGGCAGGCTTGCCGCCTGCGGTTGCCTTAGGGACAAATAAGCTGCAGGCCTGTGGCGGCAGTTTTTTTGCGAGTTTGTACTTTGTCCGTAAAGGGCTGGTTGATCTTAAATCCGTTAAGTTAGCCTTGATTTGTGCATTTATCGGCGCGGCATTGGGCACGATTCTAGTTCAACTCGTCGATACTAAAGTGCTGGAGTTGATGTTACCTTTTTTGATTTTGGCTATTGGTTGTTACTTTTTATTTTCGAAAAAGATTTCTGAAGATGATAAACATCAAGTGCTGACACCTACCGCATTTGCCTTTACTGCAGCATTGGGCGTGGGATTATACGATGGCTTTTTTGGCCCTGGTACTGGGAGCTTTTTTGCGCTGGCCTTTGTATCGCTAGCGGGGTTTGGTTTGGCGAAGGCAACTGCCCACGCAAAACTACTTAATTTCTCCACTAACATTGCTTCGCTGATCTTCTTTGCTTTGGGCGGAAAAGTGATTTGGTTATTAGGATTAGTCATGCTGGCAGGGCAAGCGATTGGCGCAACCTTGGGTTCTCGTCTCGTGGTCACTAAAGGTACAAAGATTATCAAGCCGTTGGTGGTGACTATGTCCCTTGCTATGAGTTTTAAACTTTTGGCGAGCCAATATAATTTATTTTCGTAAACTCTTTGATATTAAGTATTTTATAAAACTCACTCATCAATAGACGCTCTTTAAGCTGCGCATGAGTGTATCTTAGTGGCGTCCATCTTGGCTCAAAAGTTAAGCTGAGGTGGATATCATCCAAAAGATCCGCCAAATGACGACTTAAAACGTCTCATCCTACTTTGAGTTAGGTGTACTCTTTCAAGTTTTTTGAATAGTATTACCTGTCATTTTTAATACACTTTTTAGGCTTCTTATTGTTTTGGTGTGTATTTTAAATATTGTGTACATATTTAATCCGATTGATTTAAGTGCAGTGTCTATCTTGCCAGTCTTATTTTGCATCGACGGGCGGCATGTGCGCTCGGGTTTAGCGCCACCACTTCTTTAAAAGAGCGATTATGAAATTTATCCACACCTCGGACTGGCACATAGGTCGTCAATTACACAATCAATCACTACTGGATGATCAAGCCTTTGTGCTCGAGCAAATTATTGCTCTAGCGGATGAACACAAGGTGGATGCCGTGATTGTGGCGGGGGATATTTATGACAGAACGATTCCGCCTGCGAATGCGGTCGCGCTGTTAGATGATGTGCTTAACCGCTTAGTACATGATTTAGGCCTGCAAGTCATTATGATTGCAGGTAATCACGATGGTCACGAGCGCTTAGGTTTTGCAGCAAAACAAATGGCGGCAAGTGGGTTACATATTATTGGGCCTTTGAGTGCTGACATTCATCCCATTACTTTGTCGAGTTCAAGCGGTGATGTGGTGTTTTATCCCTTGCCCTATGCCGAACCTGCCACAGTGCGCCAAGTTTTTGAGTGTGAGGCGGCAAGCCATGAGGCCGCAATGACGCTATTGCTTGAACAAGTACGCCAGCACGATAGCCAAGGTTTGCCGAAAGTGGTGATAAGCCATTGTTTTTTGGATGGTGGCAGTGAGTCAGAATCTGAGCGACCACTGAGCATTGGTGGCGCCGATAAAATATCGCCAACGCTATTTACTGAGTTTGATTATGTCGCCCTTGGGCATTTGCACGGACCGCAATACAAAGGTGCAGAGCATGTGCGCTACTCAGGATCGATTTTGAAGTATTCCTTTAGCGAACAACGTCAACATAAGTCGGTGACCTTAGTCGAACTTAGTGCGCAAACGCCGATTAAAATTAGTTTATTGCCATTAACGTCGATACGCGATGTCCGTATCTTAGAAGGGGAGTTAGCCACATTACTCGCCCAAGGTAAAACGGATATCAAGCGTGAGGACTACCTTATGGTCAGACTTCTTGATAAACATGCCATTTTAGATGCTATGGGAAAATTGAGAGCCGTTTACCCTAATGTGCTGCATTTAGAGCGGACTGGTCTGATGGCGGGGCAGCAACAAGTCACCTTGAGCCGAGATCATATCAAAAAAGGCGAGATGGACATGTTCCGTGACTTTTTCTCTCAAGTGTCCGGCGAGTCATTAACACAAGCACAGCAAGCCGTGATGGATGAACTCCTGACTAAGCTACACAATGAGGAGCGCCAAGCATGAGACCACTTAGCCTTTCCATGTCAGCCTTTGGCCCCTTTGCATCGACGCAACAACTTGATTTTACGGCCTTAGGGACTAATCCGTTATTTTTGATCAATGGACCCACAGGTGCGGGTAAGACGACCTTGCTCGATGGTATTTGCTTTGCCCTCTATGGCAAAACCACGGGTAATGAGCGTGAAGGCAGCCAGATGCGCTGCGATATGGCCGATGATAGTTTGCTAACAGAAGTCACTTTTAGTTTTCAGTTGGGTAATTGCAGTTATCGTATTCGCCGTGTGCCAGAGCAAGACAGGGTTAAAAAAAGCGGTGACGGCTCAACGGTGCAGAAGCCCGAAGCTCAGTTATATAAGATAGACGCCGAGGGTAATGAAAGTTTGCTTGTAGCGAGCAAAGTCTCTGAGGCAACCGCTGAGATTGAAGCCTTAACTGGCCTCGATGTGGAGCAGTTTCGCCAAGTGATGGTGTTGCCGCAGGGAAAATTTCGCGAATTGTTAATGGCAGACTCTAAAGCCAGAGAACTGATATTTAGTCAGCTATTTCAAACGCATATATACCGACGTATTGAAGATTCCTTAAAAAGTAAGGCTGCAGATATCCGCGCCTTAGTGAAAGATCAACACAGTCGCCGTGATGGCATTTTACAAAGTGCGGGTTTAGCATCCGATGACGAGCTTAACTGTGAATTAGCCAAGCTCACGCCAGAACTTGAAATTGCCCAAAGTGCGAAAGAACAAGCATTACAGCAGCAACAATGGGTGATAAAAACCAGCGATGCCGCCCAGCATTTATTGGCCGAATTTGCGCAGTTTGATGCCTTAACTCAAATGGCAGTAGCGCTTGATGCACAGCAAGAAAACATGGCTGCGCAAACCTACAAACTGAATTTGGCCAAACAGGCGCAGCACTTGGCACCCATGCTTGAGGTGTTTGTGGCCCGTGAGCAGGAAGCCAAGGTGGCAAGTCTTGCCCTTGAACATGCGAAAACAGCATTAATCAATGCTAAACAAGCCTTCGATAACGCAGAGCTTAAGGCCGCTGATTTGCCCGTGTTGGAAGCGTCGTTACTCGAACAGGAACAGGTCAAACAGCAACTGAATGCCTTAGGGCCGCAGCTCAGGGAATTGAATAGGCTTAATAAAATCCTTGAACAAGAGCAAACGCAGCTAATTAGCGCGAAAACACAACTTCAGAACAGCAAAAATGAGTTAACCACCGTAGTCCAAAAACGCCGTGAATTGGAATCCGCTCTGCCGCAACTACAGGCCAATAGCGAAACTCGCCTCTTATTGCAACAAGCGCATCAGCAGCAACAGCAATTATTGTCGACTTATCAGCAATGGCAACAAGTGGCGGCAAGGGTATCGTCGACACAGGCAAAACTTGTTGAGGCTAAAGTCAAAGGGCAACAACTCAGTGCTCAGCATCAGCAAGCACAGGTTGCATATAAAGCCTTATTGTTGACTTGGCATCAAGGGCAGGCCGCTATTTTAGCGCGGCAATTACAGCAAGATGAACCTTGCCCTGTTTGTGGTAGCCAAACACATCCACAGCCAGCACAAAGCCAAGAGCCACTCCCAAGTGATGAAGCGTTGCAATTAGCACTAGAGGCTGAAACGAATGCTCAAGAAATCCTGAGCAAAGCCAGAGCGGAATATCGTGGGCTACAAACGCAGTTAGAAACCTTGCAACAGCAAGCACAAGATCTCGCGGTCCAATTGGGCACTGCGGTTGATATTTCTTTAGACGAACATACACATACCTTGTCGCAATACGCTTTCTCACTTACTCAAGCGGAGCAAGCCCATCAGCAGTTACAGCTGTTACAGCAAGAGATTGCATTGTTGCACGCACAGGAAACGCATCTACAACAAAAGTTAGAGCAAGGACAAACACACGACAGTGCACTGCAATCTAAAGTGGATATATTGCAGGGGCAGTTAGCGCACATGCAGCAAAGTGTTCCATCTGCACTTGCAACGCTTGAGGCTTTAACCGCAGCAATCGCGCAAAATCAGCAAAGTATCAGCCAAATTAAGCAACAGATTACTAGTGTTAGGGATCTCCAACAACAGACTGGCCAATCTTTTGTTGCGGCTAAAGCGGCACTTAATGGTGCTGAAAATGCTGCTGAGGCGGCATTAGCCCAGCAAACGCGTGCACAGCAGCAACTCAATCAGCAATTAGTCGCAGCAGGTTTTGCCGATCAACAGGCCTTATTTGAGGCCATGCTCGATGAAGAACAACATCGTGCATTAGCCAGCGAGATTGAGGCTTACCAGCAGCGCAGTGCTTTGACCAAGGCACAGTGCGAGCAGTTAGCGCTTAAGCTTAAGGATAAAGTACTACCCGATAGCATTAAGCTGGCTGCTGAGCTTGAGTTCGCGCAGCAAGCATTACACGCTGCCGAGCAGGCATGGCAGTTGCTTCACACTCGCACAGTATTACTGATGCAAACCCAAACACAGCTGAGTATTGCCGATGCAAAAGCTAAGGTTTTGGAAGATGAATATGCGGTTATCGGCACCCTTGCAGATGTCGCTAATGGAAATACAGGTAATAAGATCAGTCTGCAACGTTTTGTGTTAAGCGTACTGCTTGACGATGTGTTGTTAGAGGCAAGCCACAGGCTACACCTAATGAGCAAAGGGCGTTATCGTTTACTACGTAAGGAAGATAGGGCCAAGGGTAACAAAGCTTCTGGGCTCGAATTGGAAGTAGAAGATGCTTATACCTCCAAAGTGCGTCCTGTGGCCACCTTAAGCGGTGGTGAAAGTTTTATGGCAGCATTATCTATGGCGTTAGGCCTATCTGATGTAGTGCAAGCCTATGCAGGTGGTATTAAACTCGATACTTTATTTATCGATGAAGGCTTTGGCAGTTTAGATCAAGATTCTTTAGAACTGGCCATTCGGACCCTGATGGATTTGCAATCCTCTGGCCGCATGATAGGGGTGATCTCGCACGTGTCGGAAATGAAAGAGCAGATAAATACCCGCATCGACATCAATAAAACCTCACATGGGAGCGAAATGACGATAGTTTTGCCTTAGTTGCTCATTCTCACAGAGTGCGATAAATAACAAATTGTTTTATAAGTGTTATTTATTGTATCTCCTGTGTGTTTAACATTCGGATAATACACACAAAGTGAGTTGGAAATGCCAACTAGCGCATGTTTTTCATTAATGGTACAACAAAAGAGTGAAATAGCGTTTGTCATAATCGTTTTTTTGATATAAGTTGGAAAAAATTCGGGCTTCCCTCAAAGGGACTGGTCAAAAATAGAACGCAAAGTTAACGAAAGGTGAAAAGCGTTGCAAACAGGCAAACCCAACTTTATCAACTTATCGCAAACCCGTTTGCAGAACTTATCATCGACCCAAAAGAACATTCTATTAATGGGTAGTTTGTTGATGGGTGCTGCGATGTTGATGCCGAATAATAACCATGTTACGCCAACTGCTCAGCGTATCCCTGTTGTTCTCGATATTGAAAATATTCTCCCTCAAGTTTCTGAACCTGAAGTCCTAGATCAAGCTGCACTCATTAATAATGCTCCCCAGTTTGAGCGAATTATCGTTTCCGGTGATACCTTAAGTGGTTTATTTTCCAAGGCGGGTGTTGATCAGCAAACTATGTATAAGGTTTTAGAAGCTGATTTAAACATTTTGGCACTTGATACCCTGTTACCTGGTAACAGAATGCAATTTTGGCTTGATAGTGAAGGCCAGTTACAAAAATTAGAACTTTATTTTAACGCTGCCCGCCAAGTGGTTTTTACTCGTTATGAAGACGGTAGTTTTAATGTTGAAGAAGTGAACGTTGAAGGTGTTTGGCAAAATCGAATTTTGACTGGTGATATTAAAGGTTCTTTCTACGTTTCAGCCCAAAAAATGGGCTTAGCCGCTGCAGATATTCAGCGAATTGAAGATTTACTCAAAGAAAAATTGAATTTTGCCCGTGATTTACGAGCTGGCGACAAATTCTCAGTTTTGGTAAATGATCAATATGTTGAAGGTGAACCGACGGGAAGTAGCCAAATTTTAGGCGTCAGTATTAAAAGTGGTCGTTCTGAAATTAGTGCATATCAATATTCTGATGGTAGTTATTATGATGCTAAAGGTCAGAGTTTAGTTCGGGCATTCCAACGTTATCCGTTAGCTAAACAACCGCGTATGAGTTCACGTTTTAACAGCCATCGCAAACACCCAATCACAGGGCGTATTTCTCCCCATAATGGAACAGATTTTTCCGTACCAATCGGGACTAAAGTTATTGCACCTGGTGATGGAATTGTCAGTTTAGTGACGGACCATCAGTTTGCTGGTAAGTATATTGTGATTGAACATGGTGGTAAGTACCGTACCCGTTACCTACATTTGTCTAAGGCGTTAGTGCGTAAAGGTCAACGTGTAACTCGCGGTCAAGTGATTGCTTTATCTGGTAATACAGGTCGTTCGACTGGTCCACATTTGCATTATGAATTCCATATCAATGGTAAACCTGTTGATCCGTTGAAAGCCGATATTCCTATGTCGAGCAAGTTAGCGAATCAAGATTTACGTACATTCACTAATATGGTGAAGAGTCGTGAAGCTATAATGAACTTAGGTTAGCCAAACCTAAGCTAATAGAATTTATAGTATCAAAGTTTGAATAAACAATAGCACTGACTTTCTAGAAGAGTTTATCAATGCCGATGAAATGAAAATTTCATCGGCATTTTTGTTTCCAAAATGCTTATTGTGGTAGACATTTTCCTGCTATCACGAGTACTGTTCGAGTTGTATAAAAGCTTAAAATTTGTTCGATTCGAAGTCGTGGCGATAAAACATAAGGGGATAAAATAGATAGGATCTTCAGTTAGAAGTGGTATAGCGAGTCATTCAAAAGGTTGTGAAGAGGAAAATTGTGCGGCTGAAGAGCTTATAACGTTTTTTATTAAGGACTGAACAGAGAACCAAATATGCAGTGCTAAATCGTGCCTATCAGCTTGCGTGGCGCCTTTGCATCACTTTTAATGCGCACTTGCACAATTTACCTTTTAATGCGGGACAGCCACCACAGGGGGATTTTTTAAAGGGACGTAATGCAAAGCTGTGTTCCGTGGGTAAAGGAGAAAGTCGAGTAATAATAGTCGATGAAAATGTCGCATCATTTGCGGCAATAAACTTAGCTTTCGCGAGTTTTAATTGTTTTTTGAGTGTTGATTTATTGCTATGGGCAAATTCTTGCTGAGCAATATGCTTAGAGAGTAATTGGGTGAGGTGCTTTCGTTGAGCCTTTTTATTCGTCAAAGATTTATCCGTCTGCGCGCGTAGATGTGATGAGGATATAATAGCGTTCCCTGTGTTTGAAACAGATTTAACCTGTGTTTTGAGTAGCTTTTTAGCTTGCTTTTTACACCACTTGCTTAAGAGTTTGTCGATATTCTGTTTCGTCATTGTCATTACAGTATTTTGCTGCGCTAGATACTATAACATTCTAAATGAAAACTATTATCAGTCAAGTTTTGAGCGAAAAAGATACGAAGGTCAGGTGTCGACTTTATCTGCAGAATAAGGGGATATGTTAGCGTCGATGCAAGTCAATAATAAGCGCAAATCAAATTCAAACTGGTGATAATCCGGCTCCATGTGGGTACACAAATTATAGAAAGCTTTGTTGTGATCTTTTTCTTTTAAATGGGCTAATTCATGTACGACGACCATACGCAACAAAGGTTCTGGCACACGCTTTAAACGCGAAGAAATGCGAATTTCGTTCTTCGCTTTGATTTTATTGCCTTGAACTCGTGCTACGTAAGAATGCAAGCCAAGTGCATGATGGCTAATATTAATTTTGTCATCAAATATCACTTTTGAGAGCGGGGAGGACTGGCGTAAAAATTGATTTTTAATCGTCTGAGTATAGTCGTACAGCGCTTTATCGCTACGAACGCTATGTATGACAGGATGACGTTTCAGCAATAGCTTGGGTAATGTGCCAGCATCGAGATGTTGCTGTACCTGCTGCTGAATATCAAGGCTGTAACCGTTTAAGTACTTTAATGGATTCATAGAGGATTTAGCTCCGAATGACTTCGGAGCCTGAGTTCATCACATTACTTATACTTTGCCAAAAATTCGGCGATTTTGATGGGCGTAAGCGGCTTCGAAAGCTAACTGCTGTACTTTTTTAAGATCTAAACTATCGAAATCAACTTGGGGTGGATTGCGCTTGTTTTGCTCTTTGATAGTGACAGGAGACAATAGACTGACGGGTAATTCCCCTAATTGAATGGCTGCTTCAAGTTTAAAGCTTGTCGCTGAACCCGCGAGTTTACCTTTTTGCTCACGTTCTATGATGACAACTTCATCAACGCGATAATCTTGCATAAGCTTATGAAAAGCGAAGTGAAACTCACGAATAGCTTCTGTGGTAGCAGATTGGGAAACGGTGAAAGACACCTTACGGCATTCTGGCACATTGAAGGTTTCACCTTCATAGCTCAATAAACTGATAATGGCTTCGCCACCTTTTAATTCAACACCACAAACTCTCATGTTACACCTTCAAAATATCGATAATAGCGCTATTGTAGCTGGAAATGACATGAGGATCAGTGTTTACCATGCGCTTTTGATTCGCTTGGCGACAGACTGATAATTTTAGTATGTCAATTTCCAGTATTAGATCATGCCTATGTGATTTGTATCAGAGATAATATCTGATGTTAAATCCACCGGCCTTTATGCATAAATTAGTTTTAAACTTCTTCAGTATCATTATCTTGCAGTAATTGTGCCGCAGCAGGTTTTCTACGCATAGGAGCATCGCCGACATCCACGCCCGTGATGAAACGCTTATCCCGCGACGGTGCTGGTGTGGTTGCTTTGGTTCTTTTGCTCTTACCTTTAGCAAGCTCCGCTTTAGCAACACGTTTTACTGGCGTTTGTTTAGCTTTGCTTTTTAGACCACTAAATTTAGCTTCTAGGCCTGGAATTGTGCTGATCTCAAAGGTTTTTCTGAGGAAGACTTGGACTTTCTTAAAGTTGTCCCAATCTTTTGGCCCGACGAGCGATATCGCATCACCTTTTGCGCCTGCACGACCAGTACGGCCGATACGATGCACGTATTCTTCGGCAAATTTAGGCATGTCGAAGTTAACGACCAAGGACACATTGAGCAAATCGAGGCCGCGAGAGGCGACATCGGTTGTCACTAGTACTTGTTGTTGGCCACGGGCAAATTGGTCCATGATTTGGTTTCGTGCGGCTTGCTTTAAATCACCGCTGAGGGCGGCGGTTGCAAAACCTTGCGCGGTTAATTTAGCCGCTAAGCGCTCAGTATCTGGACGCGTCGCGGTAAAGATGATCACTTGTTTATGGGTTTCATCTTTGAGCAAACGGGCTAATAACGCTTCTTTATGGTCTAAGTGGTCACATAAAAAGATACGTTGATGAATATCGTTATGCTCAGAGTGAGCCGCGCCAATCGCCACATGTGCTGGATTTTTTAGTAATGTTGCTGCGATATCATTGATTTCGTCGTGATCTAACGTGGCAGAAAACATCAGCGTTTGACGGCGTTTATGATCGGCTGCATCGTTGATGGCTTTTAACTGCGGGGCAAAGCCTAAATCTAACATGCGGTCGGCTTCATCGAGGACTAATAACTCTAAGCCATTGAGAAAAAGATGCTTCTGTTCTAAATGATCGGCGATACGGCCTGGAGTCGCGACAATAAAATGCGGTTCTTTCGCTAAGGCTTTGGCTTGGTCATTAAAGTTTTCACCGCCCAGTACGCTGATGGCCTTGTATTGGGTGTTGGCGACAAGGAGGCGAAGCTGACTATAAACCTGATGTGCTAGTTCGCGAGTCGGTAATAAAATCAAGACTCTAGGATCACGTTTCGACAGTGAGCGGGTAGAAATGACTCTTTGCAATGCGGGTAACAAAAACGCTAAGGTTTTACCTGAGCCCGTTTTTGATGACGCCATTAAATCTTTACCTGCCAATGCGATAGGCAGTGCTTGTTCCTGGATGGCGGTGGGTTCTGTGATCCCCATATGTTTTATGCTTTGAAGCAGACGCTGGTCCAGAGAAAAATCGGTAAATTGCAAAGGTATATCCCCTAAATCTTAGTAAGGGCAGATTATAGCCTTAATCGCCCTTGCTCAGCTATCCACATCGGTGATTATCTCTGCTTCATGCACGGATTGATGTAGAAAGTGTGCCATTTATGCTCTGTTGATTGTATTTATTTACATTGGTATTACAACCTCTTAATTGTGTCGTTTTTACCGATTGACAGTGGATATGGCAGGATTTTACGTTATCGTGTACTGCATTGAGTTACAGGAGAAATGATTTATGGCTAACGGAACAACCCCTTCGGTAGGTATTGCCTTGGGTAGTGGGGCGGCGAAAGGTTGGGCACATATAGGTGTATTGAATGGTTTAGCTGCCATGGGTATTAAGCCCGATAAAGTGGCTGGATGTTCGGTAGGGGCTTTAGTGGGTGCCGCTTACGCCCATGATCATTTACCCGAGTTAGAAAAATGGGTGCGCGGTTTTTCTAGTTGGGACGTGCTTGGCTTGATGGATATTCGATGGCGTAAAGGCGGGCTTATCGGCGGAGACAAGGTGTTCGATGTGCTGCATGCACGTATAGGAGATGTGAATATTGAAAATCTCAATCGTCCCTTTGCAGCCGTTGCGACTGACTTATACTCTGGTCAGGAAATTTGGTTTACTGAAGGGGATTTACGGCAAGCGGTACGGGCCTCTTGCTCCATGCCGGGGATTTTAGCCCCGGTCAGACAAGGAGAACGCTGGTTAGTCGATGGTGCTGTAGTGAATCCTGTTCCTGTTTCGGTCAGCCGCGCCATGGGCGTTGATGTGGTGATTGCAGTGGATTTATATGGCTATCATTCTGGGCGTATCCAAGTGTTACCCGTGAATATGACCAGCCAAAGGACTGTCCAAGCTGAAATGGATATGCCAGCGCGACAAGAAACGGGCTTTATGGATTTATTCGCCCGTGGCCGAGATTATGTCAGCAACCTTACCGATAAGTTTTCACTCGGCACTAAATCGAATCCGGGGATGATTGCTGTGATGTCGCAATCTATGGGTATTTTAGAGCAAAGGCATAAACGGGCGCGGTTGATGGGCGATCCACCAGATATTTGTATTGTGCCAGAGGTGGGAAATATCGGCACTATGGAGTTTCATCGTGCTGATGAGGCGATTGCCGCCGGCGAAGCGGCGGTGGAGAAAGTCGCCCACTTGATTGAAGCAGCGCTCTGGAAGGGCTGATGAGGCAAAATGTAGAGTCAAAAGCTTTCATATAGATAGCGTTTGATTGCAAGATAAACAAAAGTCGGTATCACTTACGGGATACCGACTATTTGTTATCTCATATTGAGATGTTTATACCAGCTTTGCTGGTGACTTAGGCTAGTTTTACCAACATTTTACCGCGATTTTTACCTTCAAATAGACCGATAAAAGCATCAGGTGCTTGTTCAAGTCCTTGATAAATTGTTTGTTCTGCTTTGACTTTGCCTTCCGCTAACCATTGAGCCATTTTTGCGGTGAACTCAGGATAATGCGCCCAATGTTCGGATACGATAAAACCTTCTAACTTGAGTTTTCGCATTACAATTAGGGCTAAGTTGTCAGGGCCAGGTGTTGGAGTTGTGTTGTTATATTGCGAAATCATACCGCAAACAGCGATACGTCCATGATCTTTCATATTGCTCAGCGCTGCGGATAAATGCTCGCCACCGACGTTCTCAAAATACACGTCAATTCCTTCTGGGGCGGCTTTTGTCAACGCTTGGGTAAGATTGCCACAAGTTTTGTAATTGATGACCGCATCAACACCATAACTTTTTAATAATTCAGCTTTTTCATCTGAACCGACAGAGGCTATTACACGAGCACCTATTAGTTTACCAATTTGGCAGGCTACGCTACCTACTGCGCCAGAGGCTGCGGAAACGAACAGTGTCTCACCCGCTTTTAAATCTGTAATGCGAGTCAGTCCTGTCCAAGCTGTCATGCCTGGCATTCCGAGTACGCCGAGGAAATGTGAATTATCAAGCGTAGTTAGTGGTAAAGCTGTCAGTCCTGCGGTATCTGTGACTGCGTGTTCACGCCAACCTAGCATGCTGCTGACTTTAGTACCAACCGGGAACTCGGTGTTTTTTGACGCGATAACTTCACCAATCGCACCGCCTTCTAAGACTTGATTTAAGGCGAAGGGCGGAACATAACTCTTGCGATCAACCATGCGCCCGCGCATGTAAGGGTCAACCGACATCCATAGATTTTTAATCAGCACTTGTCCATCAGCGAGCGGTGCTAACGCTTTATTTACTAAAGTAAAGTTCTGTGCCGTAGGCATGCCTTCTGGGCGACTAGCTAGATGGATTTCACGGGTTTCAGTCATACTCTTCATAAAAACTCACCTTTTGTTTGTGCGCAAACTAATGATGTTAACTCTACGTGGCTTTAAGATTGAATGCAAATAGTTTGCGCGCAAACTAGATGGGGTGGGACAGATCGGATAAGATAGCGTTATGTTTAAATGACAGGCGCTTAAACGTGCAGAATTGCTTACCTCAACATGAGCTAGACGCTACAAAACAGACTCATAGCCAAGCTTCTAGCGATCCACTCTGTTTATCCGATAATGTTTGTTTCGCGTTATATTCTGCGAGCAATGCATTAGTGCGTGCTTATCGGCCTCTACTCGAGGCATACGAGTTAACTTTCCCTCAATATTTAGTGATGCAAACCCTGTGGCGTCAAAACGGCTGCAGCCAAACCCAGCTATCAATGGCGACTAAACTCGATATGGGAACCCTAACGCCAATCGTCAAGCGGTTAGAGTTGAAGGGGTTGATTACGCGATTAGCCTGCGTTGAAGATGAGCGTAAAAAGCTGATCACTCTGACAAGTCAAGGAGAGGGTATCAGGCACGAAGCTCTTGCCTTGAAGCAAACCTTACTAGATAAAGTGCAGATGGACGCTGAGGCACTCGATTTACTAAGGCGGCAATGTCTTGCCTTGATCGAAGACATACAGTCCTAGATATAAGTTAGTTTATGCATAGTGATGCTATTAACTCAGGGGTTGCACTGATTAATACTTGATTGGCTTAGTTTTTGCTTTAAAACCGTCATTGAGTCTTAGACGCCGAATTTTTGACGATGAATTCTATTTTAAATGCCTTTAATCTTAATCGCAGCAGTGCCAGTATCGCCGATGCTTATGGTGCCAATAGCCAAAAGACGAGCACGGCTAAAACCGATACTACGACAGAAACAAATAAAACGCAGACGGATGCTACCAAACCCGATAAAGGTAAAACCGATGAGATAGCGCTGTCGCCACGGGCGCAACGCGCACAGAAAATTCAATCGATGGCGAAGGATTTTTTTGCCGATGGTCAATTTGGCGTCGCCGATATTCCCGCATTGGTGTCGCGCTTACAAAAAGATGGCATTTTATCGGATGTGCAACTCGAGCGTTTATCGAAAAACGGTATTACAGTGCCGAGCACAACAACGCCGACTAAACAATCGTTGCAAGATTTTTTAGATGATGAAATAAAATCATTAGCTAAAAAATCACCTAATAATCCTCTTATCAATACCTTAGTTGATGCTAAGAACGTCTTAACCAATATGGATGATGCTCAGTCGCCAGTGCTAGCCCAGAAGGCCACGAAAGTCCTTAGCCAATTGACGGATTATTTGAATTCCGAACCTCCGCTTACGGATGCTCAAAAGCAGCAGTGGCAGGGGCTAAAATCTATGATGCAACTCGCTTCATCTATGGGGGCACATCAATCTGCATCGGGCCAACTCAGTAGTTATCTTGCGCTTGCTAAACGTTAATTCACATCCATAGTGCGTGATAAACACAAATTGTCACGCATTCAACTAGCTGGGTTTAATCAGCAGGTCAAGGCGCAATTTTCAGATAATTGGGCCTAGCTGCAGTTCTTGTTTGTTCTTTTATTTCATCCTAAAAACTATGATCTGGATCATGGACTCCTTACCGTCATTGTAGCCTAATGCTCTACATATTGTGTTTTATGCTTTTAAAATCACTAGATGTAGTGTTAATTTTTAGGCGAGATGGAGAGGAACTGAACAATGCCAGTCGTAATTAAGCGTGATGGTTGCCGCACACCTTTTGATGAAACAAGGATACGGGATGCAGTGAATGCCGCTGCAAACTCAGTTGGAATAGAGGATGGCGACTATGCAGCGACAGTGGCAGCGTGTATCAGTCAGAGCGTCGCGCCATTAGCAGAAGTCGATATCCACCATCTACAAGATGCGGTTGAGAATTTACTGATGGAAGGGCCGTACAAGTCCCTGGCGCGGGTGTATATCGAATACCGTCACGACAGAGATGTGTGCCGTGAAGCGACCAGTAAACTCAACCTCGAAATCCGTGGTTTAGTTGAGCAAAGCAATGCGGCTTTACTCAATGAAAATGCTAATAAAGATTCAAAAGTCATTCCTACTCAGCGGGATTTACTCGCGGGCATAGTCGCCAAACATTACGCCAAGAGTCATATTTTGCCAAAGGATGTGGTCGCTGCCCATGAGGCGGGCGAGATCCATTACCACGACCTAGATTACTCGCCGTTTTTCCCGATGTTTAACTGCATGTTGATTGATTTAGCTGGCATGTTGACCCACGGCTTTAAAATGGGTAATGCCGAAATTGAAACCCCTAAGTCTATTTCAACAGCGACAGCAGTGACCGCGCAGATCATTGCCCAAGTGGCGAGCCATATCTATGGCGGAACTACTATCAACCGTATCGATGAAGTGTTAGCGCCATTTGTCGCTAAGAGCTACGACAAGCATTACCAAATTGCCCTGAATTGGAAGATCACCGACGCCAAAGCCTTTGCCACGGCGCAAACTGAAAAAGAATGTCACGATGCATTCCAGTCTTTGGAATATGAGGTCAATACCTTACACACTGCCAATGGCCAAACACCGTTCGTGACCTTTGGGTTTGGTTTAGGTACGTCGTGGGAATCACGCTTAATTCAGCAATCTATGCTCAAAGTGCGGATGGCGGGATTGGGTAAAAATCGCAAGACTGCAGTATTCCCTAAGCTAGTGTTTGCGATTCGCGATGGTATTAATCATAAAGCGGGCGATTGCAATTACGATGTAAAACAGATGGCGCTCAAATGCGCAACAATGCGCATGTATCCCGACATCCTCAACTACGAGCAAGTCGAGAAAGTTACCGGTTCATTTAAAACCCCAATGGGCTGCCGTAGCTTTTTAGGCACCTATGAAGAAAATGGCGAGCTTGTGCATGAAGGGCGCAATAATTTGGGAGTGGTCAGTTTAAACCTGCCGCGGATTGCCTTAGAAGCCAATGGCGATGAAGCTGAATTTTATCGTATTTTAGATGACAGACTGGTATTAGCCCGTAAAGCACTAGATACCCGAATTGAGCGACTTAACGGTGTTAAAGCCCGCGTGGCACCTATCCTTTATATGGAAGGCGCCTGTGGTGTACGTTTACGGGCCGATGATGATGTGGCGCAAATCTTTAAAAATGGCCGCGCATCGATTTCACTCGGTTACATTGGCTTGCATGAAACCATGAATGCACTCTATGGCACCCAAACCCATGTATTTGATGATGCACAATTAAGGGAAAAAGCCGTTGCTATTGTAGCTTATCTTAAAGCGGCTACCGATGCGTGGAAGGCCGAAACAGGTTATGGCTTTAGTCTGTATAGCACGCCAAGTGAGAGCCTTTGCAGCCGTTTTTGTAAACTGGATGCGAAGCAATTTGGCTTAGTCACAGGGGTGACGGACAAGGGCTATTACACTAATAGTTTCCACCTCGATGTGGAAAAAAGCGTAAATCCTTACGATAAAATTGATTTTGAACAGCCATATCCCGCTATCGCGAACGGCGGCTTTATTTGTTATGGCGAATATCCCAATATGCAGCATAACCTCGAAGCGCTGGAAAACGTCTGGGATTATAGCTACAGCCGCGTGCCTTACTATGGCACTAACACACCAATTGATGAATGCTATGACTGTGGCTTTACCGGCGAATTTAGTTGTACCAGTAAAGGGTTCACTTGCCCTAAGTGTGGCAATCATGAACCTAGTCGGGTTTCTGTGACGCGCCGTGTGTGCGGTTACTTAGGCAGTCCTGATGCGCGGCCTTTTAATTATGGCAAGCAAGAAGAAGTAAAACGCAGGATCAAACACTTGTAACACTATTACCTTATTCTGCCTGTTAGACTTATTCCGTGGCATCAATGGTGCCATGGGATAAGTACCAATGTTAAAAGATGAAATGCACTGTGAGTAACCATCAATGAATTACCATCAGTATTTCCCTATCGATGTGGTCAATGGCCCAGGTACGCGTGCGACCTTATTTGTCTCTGGCTGTGAGCACCAGTGCCGCGGTTGTTACAATCAAAGTACTTGGGATCCCCGTTCTGGGCATGTGTTTGATAGGACGATGGAAGATAGGATTATTGCCGATCTTAATGATCAGCGGATTGTGCGCCGTGGTTTATCGCTTTCGGGCGGAGATCCTTTATTGCCTGTCAATCTCAGTGCCATTTTGACGCTCGTCAAACGAGTCAAGGCTGAGTGTAAGGGGAAGGATATTTGGCTGTGGACAGGTTATGTGCTCGATGAGTTGAGTGATGAACAGCGCGCCGTGTTGGCCTATATTGATGTGCTGGTGGACGGAAAATTTGAACAAAGTCTTGCCGATCCGAGTCTCGTCTTTCGCGGTAGCAGCAATCAGATCATTCGTTTGTTATAAAAGCGGTAACGAGGATCTGTAACTTGCTGCTATAATCTCAGGCCTTGACACAGACGCTAGCATAATCAGGCTAAGATTTTACTGTGGCTAACTTAGGTAATTTAAGGTAACAGAATGAATTTAAAGCAAGAACTGCAGCAGCTTAACGATAAATTAGATAAATTTCGTCGTAAACTTGCTGCGGCTGAACAAAGAGGCGATGACGTCATTATTGCCCAGTTCAAACGCGAAATCGCTGCGGTCACTAAGCAAATCGGCAGTGTGAAAGGGCAACAAACCCGCCTATTGAATAAGCAAGGGTCAGATATCAAAGGTTTGCCTTTCCATCGTGCTTTGACAAAAGCGGAACAAGCGGACATGGGCAAACTGAAAAAGTCTGTCAAAGGGCTTGTGGTAATCCACCCTATGACGGCTATCGGCCGTGAAATGGGGCTAACGGAAGTTACTGGATACGCTCCCGCAAAATTTTAATGTGGGATTGGATGTCACTGGCACGGGATCGAGTGTCGATCGCGTGTTTGTGCTCCTTGTATTTAATGCACTGCTTCGTTTTAATCCATTCCTTCGTGCTGCCCATCGAAAAGACATTCATGTTTGGTTTAGTTGATTAAAACACTAAAGTATTTCTGGATTGTTCAAAAACACTTTAGAATAGTGCGCTTAGTTGGCTAAGTGCCTAATCCTCGTTTTGTTTCTAGGGATCTTATTCGTCTCATGGAATGAGAGTTGTCGTTAAGGTTAAGTATGTCGATAAAATATGTCGCGACGTCAAAGTTACCCACTCCTTGGGGCGTGTTTGCCATGCATGGTTTTGAAGATACCGAATCAGGTAAAGAGCATGTTGCGCTCACATTCGGTACACTCAGTGCGGATGAACCTGTGTTGGGCCGTATTCATTCCGAGTGTTTAACCGGCGATGCTTTATTTAGCTTGCGTTGTGACTGTGGTTTTCAGTTACAAGCTGCCATGCAAAATATTGCGGAAACGGGCAGTGGCTTTATCCTCTATTTACGCCAAGAAGGCCGTGGCATTGGTTTGCTGAATAAAATTCGCGCCTATGAGCTGCAAGATAAAGGCGCCAACACGGTTGAAGCCAACGAGCAACTCGGTTTCGAAGCGGATATGCGTAAATACGACATGATCAAGCCTATGCTGGAACAGATAGGGGTGAAGCATGTGCGTTTGATGACCAATAATCCGCGTAAAGTGAAAGCGATGAAGGAGTTTGGCATCGAAGTGGTTGAGCGCGTACCACTGCAAGTTGGTAAAAATCGTTATAACGAAGCGTACTTAAAAACTAAATCCACTGAGCTTGGACACATGATGTCTGAATATCATTTTATGGATGAAAATAAGTAGTTTTGTCATCATGATGAGTCGACCGATTGAGTTAAAAATGAGGAAGGTTTAAGTCAATTGAGCCATTGTTTCAGTCGGTTGCTATTAAGCTTGTCGCTAATGTGCTTGGCATTACTGAGCGTTATTCCTACCACCTTTGCCGATAGTGTCTCCGCTACAAATACATTCATATCTGCATCTCAAGCGGATGATTCCGGCTTTTCTATCAATCATGCACCTAATAGTAATGCTAATGGTAGTAATCCGATAGAAACTAGCACTAATCCAAATTCTGTTTACGCCTTTGGTAGTTATCTTGGCACTGGCGTTTACCGCGCTGCAAACCAAAATGCGACCGTCGTTAGTATTCCGTTAACTTTTGATTTGAAGAAAGATAGCGGTAGCCAAACTTGGTTACGTTTACCTATCTCCTTTGGCTTTTTTGATTATTTAGCCAAAGATATCACTGAAGGCGAGTTACCGTCGTCGATAGGTACTATGACAGTTACCCCAGGTTTTGAGCATCATTGGCAGGCGAGCGAAAATACTCGAATGGAAGGGTATTTAGATATCGGTTTTGGCACTAACTTCGATAAAAACGATAACGTTGCTATTATCGCCTCAGGGATCAGTAGCTTGTATGACTTTACCTTAGCAGGGCAGGATGCTGTGTGGGTATCGAGATTACGCTTTGCAGGGTACAGCGAGCACTATGGTAAGTTTTCGGATCAATTTGCAGTACTACAAACAGGTGTTGATTTAGGGTTAGCACCACGCTGGCAATGGTGGGATCTGCAGGTGCAACCAAGGATCTTTGCTGTAGGCTATTGGTATTTCAATGAACTTAGATTTATTAGCGAGATAGAGCAAGATACCATAGTTTCAGGCAGTTATGAGGCCGGTTTTTCCCTCGCGTTTTCTAAGCTGTTAGGCGGTGAATTATTGAGTGTTGATCGCATCGGATTCAGTTATCGTCGTGGCGATGGGCTCAATGTTTGGCGTTTAATGTTTAGCTTTCCTATCTAGGTTATCATCCATTACGGGCTGTATTACAAAGACTATTGGTCAGTTATCTTGTCTAAGCTGACTTTTGCGCGTCGCGCATCTTCTTATCAGTCAAGGTTGCTATTTGACTACTTAGCTGCATTATTTGTTCTTGGATTAACTTACGTTGTTGCTCTGCAACCTCAGAGTCATCTCCTTTAAGTTTGGCCAGCATTTTTTGTAGTGCTTTGATCTGCTCTTTTATTTTCTGGATCTGTTGGTCGATTAACGTCATAGGCTCTTCTGACGCATCATTTTCTGTTCCATCTTTTTTGGCTGCAGCATTGTCTCTTAAAGGGGCACCTACATCTGCGGACAATGCGGCGCGGCCGGCTGAAGAAATGGAGACTGTGTCTTGAGTATCCTGCGCATCTGCTGTCGATTCATTAGTCGCCGTTTTTGTTGTGGCAGGAGTTGCTGCGATATATGCGCTCGATACCGGAGTGAAAGTTGAGCCGATTGTGGCACTGTTTATTCCATTAATGCTCATTCTATACTCCATTAGATGCAAACTGTGTTGATACTCAAATCGCTATCGGCCATTAATTGAAAAACTGAAGCTAATTTTTGGCTTCTTTGGCAAAAAGCGTGATAGTGCTGATGACAATACAGCCCTCAAGTGAGGGCTGTTCACGTTTTATGGCTGCAGAGGGCGAAGATTAACTGTTACCCCAAATATGGCTATTTACTTTGTCATCTGTGTTAGGTTTATCGCTTTTAGCTGACTTGTCAGGGGGAGTTTGATTGGTTTTCTTCGTCGCAATTTTTGCCGCAGGCTTCTTAGCCGTTTGACTAGAGTCTGCTTTGGGTGGCGGCAAGGGTAATTTATTGGCTCTTAAATAAAGATATTCGACTTTATCCCGCGCCCACTCTGTTTTTCTCAAAAAACGTAAACTGGATTTGATGCTGGGATCGTGGGTAAAACAGCGGATATTAATTCTTTCACCTAATTCTTCCCAGCCGTATTTCTCGACTAAATAAGTGATGATCGTTTCCAGTTTAATGCCGTGGAGCGGGTTATTCGATTGATTCATATTATGCATGTTGCAGTGTGCTATGGCGGGAGTATAGCAGTTTTGTATGCCTGATACAGTGTGGAATGGTATCGAGTCAAGCTTGAATACCTTGCTAGCTTAAACCTGTGATAGCTGTTATTGGTGGAGCAGTATGATCAAAACAGGCGCAATAAAGCGCCTGTTTTAGGTTGGTCATTTGAATTGTTTGACTAGTCTTTGACTGTCTCTTTAAGCTCTGTTTCAACCAGTAAATCAATTTCGCCTTTACCTTTGGTTTTCACAATCAAGAGTGCTGTAATCACTAAGGTTGTGACTATGCCCGCTATGGTTGATACCGTCATAGGTAAACCGGCACCTAAGGTTGACGAGTTCAGTAGGAAGGTGATAACCACAGTGGTCATAAACATCGCTGGAATTGTCGCAATCCAATGTAGTTTGTTATGTCGTAGCAGGTAAGCCGAAGCCGTCCACAGCATTAATACTGCAGTGGCTTGGTTTGCTACACCGAAGTAGCGCCAAATCACACCAAAGTCCACTTGGGTCAATATGCCGCCGATAACAAACAGTGGGAGAGCTAACACTAAGCGCTTTGGTAGTGAGATTTGTGGCATATTGAAAAATTCAGCCAGAATCAAACGCGCAGAGCGGAAAGCCGTATCGCCTGAGGTAATCGGCAGAATAATCACCCCTAGGATAGCCATAAAGCCACCGATAGCGCCTAACAGACCGGTAGAGGCCTCATAGACGACGTTGGCAGGGTTACCTGACATACCCGCACTCAACCCTTCTATTCCGCCAAAGTAAGACAACGCGATGGCACACCAAAGCAATGCGATTATGCCTTCGCCAATCATGGCACCAAAGAAGACGAAGCGACCATTTGTCTCGTTTTCAACGCAGCGGGCCATTAACGGTGATTGAGTAGCATGGAAACCCGATACCGCGCCACAGGCAATAGTGATGAATAGGGCAGGCCAAAGTGGCATGTCGTTCGGATTTAAGTTTTGGAAGAAATCGCCCGCTTGTACGTTAGGCAGTAAGGTATGCTCGCTTGATAGCATAATTGCGAAAGCTAAACCAAACGACATGAAGAACAATAAAGCGCCAAAGAAGGGGTACAGACGACCGATAATTTTATCGACAGGTACCACAGTTGCAATCAGGTAATAGACGAAGATTATACCAACGAAGATACTGACATCCCAACCAGTAAGCTTGCCAAGTAAGCCTGCAGGCGCAGAGATAAAGACCACACCGACTAGCAGTAACAGCACAATAGCAAACACGTTCATGAAGTGTTTGGCGCTCTTACCTAAATACTTACCCGCAAGGTTTGGCACGGATTGACCGCCATTGCGCACTGACAACATACCGGAGAAGTAGTCATGTACTGCACCTGCAAAGATACAGCCAACCACAATCCACAACATGGCTGCAGGACCATAGAGTGCACCTAAGATAGGACCAAAAATTGGGCCTACGCCTGCAATGTTTAATAATTGAATTAGATAGACTTTGCCTTTAGACATAGGCACAAAGTCGACGCCATCAGTTTGACTGAAAGCGGGTGTTTGACGATTAGCGTTAATGCCGAAGACTTTCTCGACAAAGGCGCCGTAGATAAAGTAGCCGCCGATCAGTAGACCGACACAGAGTAGGAACCACATCATTTTTGTTATCTCCCCATTTGAGTTCTGGCGAGTGTAAACAAGTTGTTGATATAAAACTTTATAATCTCAATGAGTGGTCGAAAATGCAGTGTGAGCGGCAATAGGCGAGCTTAAGTGGTTACCATTTTATGTTAACGGTGAGTGTTGTTGGCTATCTTATGGCTAAAAATACATCGCTAAGATGACTTTTGGATTGTGTTTATTGAAAGCCAAATAGCTGTTTAAGGCTTTTAAGATAGCGGCGTGATACGGGGACTTTATCGCCTAAATGAGTGGTGACTTCAGCCCCAGTATCTAACAGCTCAATTTCAGCAATCGCCTTAGGTGAAATTAAATACTGCCGATGGCAGCGCACCAGTGGGGTTTTTTCTTCGAACACTTTCAAGGTCAACTGGGTATGGACTTTGCCTTTCGTGCTGGCCACATGGATGCCGCTTAAGTCACTGAACACATATTCCACATCTTGGATTGCAATGACTTTGAGTTTATTGCCGCTGTAGCAGGGAATATGTTCAAGACTCTTTGGGGTAATGGAGTCCATAGCCTGAGGCGTTAGATTTTTACGCACACGAGTGAGGGTTTTACTGAGTCTGTCGGCATCTATGGGTTTGAGTAAATAATCGAAGGCATGATTGTCGAAGGCTTTGACGGCAAACTCGTCGTAGGCGGTGACAAACACGATTTTCGGCATGTCATCGGGGTCGAGCATTGCAATAAGTTCCATGCCCGAAATGCGTGGCATTTGGATATCAAGAAAGATTAACTGAGGTTTTTCTTTGGTTATGCTCTGTAATGCCTCAATAGCATTGGCGCATTGACCGACGATTTGGATGTCGTGTTCTTGCCCCAAAAGGTCAGCTAACTCTTCACGAGCAAACAGCTCATCATCGACAATTAAACAAGTGATCACGTGCGGTTATCCATATTTGATGTTTCAGGGCTTTCTATGGGCAACCTTATGGTGACACGAGTCAATTGATCGGGCTCGCACTCCACTGTCACGCCGTATTGTTCGCCAAAAATATTTTGAATTCGCTTATGCACTAAGTTCATCCCTAGGCCTTCTGAGCCCTCAATGGGCTGATACAACCCGGCATTGTCTGTGACTTCTAGCTCCAGCACATCATTTTCGAGCTTGCCAGTCACTTTAATCTGCCCTTGCTCAATCATGTGCGAAGTGCCGTGCTTTACGGCATTCTCAATAATTGGCTGCAGGGTAAAGGCGGGGACTTTACAGTGGTAGAGTGATTCAGGTATCGCGATACTGACTTGTAATTTATCAATAAAACGCGCTTTTTCAATGGTGAGATAGGACGCTATGTGATCTAGCTCATCCCCAAGCGTCACTAAGCCTGTCGTTCGCTTTAAATTGATCCGTAAAAATTGTGATAACTGCTGCAGTAGCTGCTTAGACATATCAGGATCACGTTTGATAATCGCGCTAATGGTATTCAGTGCATTAAATAAAAAGTGCGGATTGACCTGAGCCTGCAGCAATTTAAGTTCGGCTTGAGTTAGTAGATTTTGCTGTTGCTCAAAACGCCCATAAAGAATTTGGTTTGATAACAGACGGGCAATACCTTCACCTAAAGTACGGTTGATATTCAAAAAAAGTTTATTCTTAGGCTCATAGAGTTTAATCGTGCCAATGACCTCGGTATCACTGCGCAGCGGGATCACTAGACTTGACCCTAGACGGCAATGAGAAGAAATAGAGCATGCATAGGGCGTTTCAACGCCATCGGCGAACATGACCTTATTTTGATTGATGGCTTCTAAGGTGATTTTAGATGAAATCGGTGTACCAGGGAGATGGTGATCGGCGCCTATGCCAATAAAGGCTAACAGTTTTTCCCTGTCCGTGATGGCCACAGCACCCACATTGGTTTCTTCGATGACGATTTGGGCGACGTGACTACTACTTTCTTCGTTAAATCCTTTGGATAGTAATCCGACACTGCGTTCGGCAATTTTTAATGCCTTAGTCGAAAAGCTCGATGAGAGTTTATCAAACATGGTTTTTTGGTCACGGATCATGCTCATAAAGAGTGCCGCTCCCACGGAGTTCACTAACAACATGGGCGGCGCGATTTGACGTACCAATTCCCATGCATCATCGAAGGGGCGTGCGACCAAAAGTATGATGCTCATTTGCATCATTTCAGCATAAAAAGTCACTAGGCAAACGAGTAATGGATTGTAGATGAGCTCACTTTTATCTGCGCGTCTTAAGTAGAAGCTTATCATCCCTGCGGATAAGCCTTCTAAGGTGGTGGAGATGGCGCAGGCTATATCAGTAAAGCCGCCCATACTGTAGCGGTGTAGCCCACCAGTCAGCCCCACCAGAAAACCAGTAACCGGTCCTCCTAATAATCCGCCTAAAACGGCGCCCATAGCACGAGTGTTGGCAATCGCTCCTGAGGTTTGCTCACCAAAATAAGTGGCCATGATGCAGAAACTCGAAAAAATCAGATACATAAAAATCTTATGTGGCAGACGAGGAGACGTTTCAGCAAACAGTTTAAACAGCGGTGTTTTACTGACTAAGTAAACGATCACTAAGTACAGCGACATCTGTTGGGTCAGTAATAGGATCAAAGACATAATGGCTCACATTATCGTCACAGATGTCGGCGCAGTCGTCCCCATTTGAAAGTTTGTGCGCGAGATCAGGGTTCGAATTTAACCGTTAGGATATAAAGAACAATAATATTGCATCTTTAGGAGGACATATGTCCAATTCTGTTCACGGTCATGATGTTATGGCGCTGATGGTAGCTCAAGGGGCCGCTATTATAAAGCCTGAATTAATTTCCATGATGGAGCAAAAGTTTGGCTCGGCGGCTCGATACCATACTTGTAGTGCAACTGATTTGAGTGCCGAAGCATTAATTGAGTTACTCATAGGTAAAGGTAAGTTTTACGAAACGTCCCAAGGTATACAACTTGTAGCAGGGCGAAAGTGTGAGCATTAATACCCATCGTATTAAATATCTGTTCATTCAGCGGGAGCTCAAAGCGCTTTAGACAAGGCAAAGGCTTGAAGGCATAGCGGTGCTCTGTCCAAAGCATTAAACGCTGTATAAGCGTGTTGCCATGCAGTGAATATCAGCCGCCCTTCGGGAGCCACAGGCATTCCACTCCGGTGTTGCATTACTTAAAAGGGAATGACCATTTCTGCATCAATGCGCCTTGGATTGAGATGCCAGTGAGGCTCTGAACTGACTAACTATTTAATGTGATTGGTATAATACACAGTGACCATAGCGTACTCATTTTATTTGGCTGGTTAGTTTTTAGTCACTTAGATGTGTAATTATTTTGTTGAAGCTTAGGCTTCATCGTGGCGCTTATTTGCAATTTGCTCCTGCTGTGCGGGAGTGAGTTGGGTAAATTCATTGATCAAAATACGCAGTAATCGAGATTTTGCAATATTGGTGGATTTCGATAGGGCGTCAAGCTGAGAAATACTGTTTTCAGTGAGGGTAAAGGTCGCGTGGCGATAAATCTTAGTCGATTTTTTATCTAAGCCCTTAACTATGGTGTGTGTGGTGGGCGCAGCTAATAAACTCGCCTTACCTAAGGCGTAGTTATTGGCATCTTCAATGAAATCATCGACAGAAACCGGCTTGATGATTTGCTTAGGTTTCTTACGTTTAAGATCAGTTAAGCTCATAGCTATTTTCTGGTGGCATTGCGAATAACTCATCCGCTATGGCGCGGATCTCATCGGCTGCTTTCCCATCGGGTTCTATTTCGACGACTGAAGAGCCTCTTTCTTCACTGTCATCATAAATATTTCGGCAAAATGTAACTGAATTTAGCACTCTTAGTCCAAAGGATTGCACCACATCTTTGGCTTCTAAAATGCGTTTAAACTGTGTAGGAAGCGCTGGACATTGGGTTAGCACTATAGTCGCGATCATTTTAGGATTCACCATCTTACACGTACTTAGCATGTCTTCCATGTGGGGTAATGTTTTGAGATCGCGTCTTTTGGGTCTGAGGGGGATCACAACATAAGTCGCTACCGACATAGCTGCGCGCATGGCTAAGTTATCTTGGCCACCACAATCTACAATTACGTAGTCAAAACGCTCATTGAGGCTGAGTAAATCATTACGAATCTTGCCGTAAAGTTGGATGCAATTAATACTTGGGAGGCTTGGATCATTATTTCTTGCTTGGATCCAATCTGAAGTCGTGCGTTGGGGATCACAATCGACCATGAGGACGTTTGCCTGAAATTTTTGCTTAATATAAACGGCAAGATTTTGAGCGAGACAACTTTTTCCGCTACCACCTTTTTCACCACCTACCAGCAAGATCATACTGACGCCCCTTAATGAATTGTTCAATTCATTGAGTGTAGAACAGAGCCATTAAAGCTGCGAAATTTAAGTTAAATTAAAGCAGTTGCATGGCAATGTGGTAGCTTTGGTCGTGGCATTTTGCGCAGCGGCAGACTTGTCCTTTAACGGTATTTTGTTGGGTTGAATTGGGATTAAAGGTCACTTCGATGAGTTCGCCCAGTGCAAACGGATTTTTATAATCGAATAAAATGCCGCGTCTTGCTAAGTCGATACACACACCTTCATCTGTTTGCTTCATGCCTTGAGTGTCGATCCAATTCAAGACCACGCGCTCTGCTTCCATGTCGACTCGCAGTGATGTGCGTTTTTCTTCAAAACCAGTAGTATGGTCACCCATAACTCAATTGCCCCGTAAATTATTGATCTCAGTAAAACTAGCATAATTGCTTTTTGGCAGAATACCAATGTGAAAGCTAGGTCTTTGATAATAGTTTTAAAACGAGAACAGCAGGTGCCATTGATTTAGGTTTCAATAGCACCAACTCAGGTATTTGATTAATTGTCGTATTCTTGATTTTTTGGATAAGGCATTTTTAATTGGCCCCAACGAATCACAATCACGGTTGCCGCTAAAATTAGCGTCGATAATGATATTGCTGCGATACGCCAGTCTTCCATGCTCTTCATATCTAAGATTAGGTAACGGGCCAAGGCGACAATCGCAATATAAAGCGGCATACGTACTGGTAACTTACCGGATTCATAGTAGTTAGCCACCATGGCTAACACTTCTAAGAAAATAAATAACAAGAGTAAATCGGCCAGTGCGACCATACGTACAGAGATGATATGCACAATTTCTTGGCCTATTGCGACAACGGTGGCAATGGCAATAATAAATAGGACTAAGTGTTCAACGGCTTTAAGGCTTTTAGAACCATATTGATGATAAAAAGGCATGGATATTCCCTACTTGATGTTTTTATAAATAGTAACAGCAAAAATCTGTTTTTAGGGAAAAGCTAGGCGCCGCTGTGTGATTTAATTCACAGATATGTACGATCTTAAATTCGGCGCAAAGTGGAGTTAATGTGGTTGTATTGTAGAAGGTGATTTATATGATGAACAAAAGGGAAGCGAGAGCGAATGTGTTAATCCGCTTATGCTGTTACCTCGACTCAATCGTTGTACCAACATAAGCGGTTTGAATATAAAAGATTATTTATTCTTGCGTTTCTGCCACTTAAACATAATTGAATATTTCCACAGATTATTAATCAGCAAATAACCGACAGCGGAAAAAACCACTCCTAGCACGAGACACCCGAGTAAGAATGCCGGACCTATAGTCGCAAGCGATGCTTCAATCCATTGCCAACTTGCTTCGAAGGCAAAATCTTGCGGAGCATGGCCGAGTATTTTAGCACCGAGTAAATACGCCCCATAAAACATCACTGGCATAGTTAAGGGATTGGTTATCCATACTAATGCAACTGAAACAGGAATATTAACGTTAAATAGAATGGCAAAAGCCGCTGCAACAACCATCTGAAATGGCATGGGGATCCAAGCGACAAATAACCCTACGGCAAATGCGCCTGGGGCGGATTTTCGATTAAGTGCCCATAGATTGGGATTATGTAACAAGCGTCCGAACATGCGTAAGTGTTTATGCTCACGCAAGGTTTCAGGCTTAGGCATAAATCTTTTAATTAATTTTTTTGGCATATGCTGAAATTGCTGTCTTAACTTAATTCACTATGAATCGATTCATGTTTGGCTTTAGTGCCATCTTATTATCAGCGATGTTATGGCCTTCGCTGCCGCCAGTCAGTTACATACCCTACCTTGTTGTTGGGGCGTTAATCTTACACCGAAAAATCCCTGTCTGTGCAGGTGGGCTCTTTGCGGTAGCATGGCTAACTGGTTTTTGCTTAGGATTATCTAGGCAGGATTTGCCAGTGTTACAACAACCTATACAGGTAAGGGGCGAAATCATATCACTAGTTAGTCGAAACAGCGACTGGCTAAGTTTGGATATATCGCTCATTAAACCAAATTTAATCTTAGGGCCAAACGCAAAATTGCGACTCACGTGGAAAGATCCGCCAGAAGTCGATGTGGGTCAGGTTTGGCTGTTTACGTTGACACCTAAGAGCATTGCTAGCGTGCTAAATCAAGGCGGCTACAACGAACAAAAACAATTAATCAGTCAACATGTTGTCGGTAAAGGACGAGTGATTGAGGCGCAGTTACTTGCGGTTTCGCCTTCATTGCGTAATGACCTCATAAGCGCATTGACACCTGAATTAGCCTCTTTACCTCAAGGTGACATTTTACTCGCTTTGCTTTTGGGGGATAAGCATTTGATCTCACAAGCTCGTTGGCAAGCACTAAGGCAGACTGGCACTGGCCATTTAGTGGCGATTTCCGGTTTGCACCTCTCCGTTGTCGCGGCATGGGTATACGCTTGCCTTTTGTTTGGATTGAGTCGTTTAGTGTCACATCAGAGTCGACGGAATATGACTTTTGCGTTAGTCGCGGCAGGTATAGGCGCCGCATTTTATGCTTATCTTGCAGGCTTTGGTGTGTCGACTCAGCGTGCACTCGTGATGATTTTACTGTTAATGCTACTGAGTTTATTAAAGCGATTTTCTACTGCGTGGGAGCGCTTGCTGTTTGCATTGTTTGTCGTATTGTTACTCGACCCGCTTGCTTGTTTAAGTGCGGGTTTTTGGCTGTCGTTTTGTGCTTTAGGGGTGATTTTATATACCTTAGTCATCCAGCCCAAAGAGTTTACGGCTGTGTCGACTCGAAGGACGCGTGTAGGCGCGGGGCTTTTGCAATTTTGGGCTATCCAATGGCGCCTGAGCCTTGGGCTTGGATTACTGCAAGGAGCACTCTTTGGTGGTGTGAGTTTACACAGCTTGTGGATGAATATCCTAGCTGTGCCATGGTTTAGTTTTGTTGTTATCCCATTAGCCATGGCGGGATTTATATGCTGGTGGTTTGGAACTGCGTTTGGGTTCTCTTGGTTGGGACTGCTTCGCCTAAGTGATTGGAGTTTATCACCCTATGCGCAGTTGCTAGACATAAGCCAGCAATTGCCAGCCCATTGGTTAGCGCTTTCAGATACGATATTAGCCTTTGGGTTATACGCGCTCATCGGTGGTGTGTTATGGCGCTATGTGCCTAAAAATAAAAATTATACTTCTTGGTTAAGCCTGCTGAGTTTACTGTTTATTCCCGCTTTGCTTTTCTGTATTACGCTGTGGTCACCCTTTCAAAATAATCGATGGGCTATGCATTTACTGGATGTGGGCCAAGGTTTAGCTGTGGTTATTGAAAAGAATGGTAGAGGGCTGGTCTACGACACCGGTGCCGCCTTTGGTGATGACTTTAGTTATGCGGAGCGGGTGATATTACCTTTCCTAAAAGCTAAAGGCATTCAAGAGATTGATTATATTGTTATCAGCCATAGCGATAACGATCATGCAGGTGGTGCCCCTGTTTTGATTGAGGCTTACCCTAAGGCTTTAGTGATCACAGACGTGGCTGGTTTTAGCGGCCAAGATTGCCGCCCAAGGCTAATTCAATGGCAAGGGTTGAGTTTGAATTTGCTTTCTCCGCCTCAAGCGTTAGCGGGTAATAATGGTTCCTGTGTTATACGCATTGATGATGACAGGCAGAGTCTACTGCTTACGGGGGATATCGAAAAGCAAATCGAAACTTCGCTATTAAGTCGTGCCCTAAGTGGTGAGCATGAGTTACAAAGTCAAGTGCTCGTTGCGCCCCACCACGGCAGTAAAACCTCGTCAACTGAAGCCTTTATTGATGCTGTTGCCCCCAAGTTAGTCTTGTTTCCTGCTGGTTTTGCTAATCGCTGGGGGTTTCCAAAATCCACAGTGGTTGAACGGTATCAGCAACGGGAGATTATGGGCCTAACTACAGGTATAGAAGGGCAGATTAGTGTGATTTTTCAGCAGTCTGAGCGAGAGGTTAAGACCTATCGTGGTGATTTAGCGCCATTTTGGTACAACTCTCTGTTTAGATTTGGTGACTTGATTAATCCAGAGTAGAATGCCTACTTTGCCATAATTTAGTGTTATCAATGACAACATCTCCTAAAGACGAAATGTGGACAGTTTTCAAACGATTACTGGGCTATATAAAACAGATGAAAGGCATGTTTATGCTTTCAGTTGCGGGATTAATTATTTATGGTCTCGTCGATGCCGCCTTTATCGCTTTCATCGGCCCCTTTATTGATAAGGGTTTCTCCGGCGGCGCACCTGCTGCGGTGACCAACGGCATAGCATTACCAACCAGTGAAGGTTTCCACGCAAACAACGACGTGCTTATGATGGCGCCGCTTGTGGTTATCGTTATGTTTTCCCTACGTGGCTTTGCTAACTTTGTTTCGACTTACGGCATTTCATATATGAGTGCACGTTTGATCATGGACATGCGTCAGCAAGTGTTTGAGCATTATCTGAGCCTGCCTGTCAGTTATATGGATAAGGAAAATACCGGTAACTTGATCTCAAAAGTGACTTTTGATACTGAGCAAATCGCTCGAGCATCGGGAAGTGCTTTGATTTCCATCGTCCGCGATAGTGTGACCGTGTTTGGTATGCTGGTGCTGATGTTCTATAACTCTTGGAAACTATCCCTCTGTATTCTTGTGATTGGTCCTATCATGGGCATGGTCATTGCGGTGGTTAGTCGTCGTTTTCGCAAAGTCTCTAAGCAAATTCAAACAGCCATGGGCGGGGTGAGTGCGACTACGGAGCAAATGATTAAAGGCCATAAAAACGTATTGGCCTTTGGTGGACAGGAAACAGAAGCAACCCGTTTTGCTAAAGTAAACGATCAAAACCGCCATCAAAATATGAAGTTAGCTGTGGCACAAGCCATTAGTCAGCCTCTGATCATGATTATTGGTTCATTCGCCTTAGCCTTTGTACTTTATGCGGCAAGCTTAGACAGCATGAAAGCCGATCTTACCGCGGGTACCTTCGCGACGATTCTTGGCGCCATGATGGCCATGTTACAGCCAATTAAAAACTTAACCCGAGTGAATGCCGAATTTCAACGGGGTATTGCGGCTTGTACCACAGTGTTTGAATTACTGGATACGCTGCCAGAGTCCGATACGGGAACTTATACTGTCGAGCGTGCTAAGGGTCATCTACGTTTTGATAATGTGTGTTTTACCTATGACAGCCAAGATCGTCGTGCACTTGAGAATGTCGATTTTGAAGTCAAACCCGGGCAAACCTTAGCCTTAGTTGGACGTTCTGGCTCAGGTAAGTCGACTATTGCGAGTTTAGTGACCCGTTTTTACACGGGCCTTGAATCCGGCGATATTCTGCTTGATGACGTCAGCATCTACGATTACTCGCTAAAATCGCTACGCAATCAAGTGGCACTGGTATCGCAACAGGTGACCTTGTTCAATGACACGATAGCCAATAACATCGCTTACGCCTATCCCGGTGAGGCGACTCGTGAGCAGATCATTGAAGCTGCGACCTTGGCCTATGCGATGGAGTTTATTGATCAGCTGCCCCAAGGCCTTGATACCCAAGTGGGTGAGAATGGTGTGTTATTGTCTGGTGGGCAAAGACAGCGGATTGCGATTGCGCGCGCTATGCTACGTGATGCGCCCGTGTTGATCCTCGATGAAGCGACCTCTGCACTGGATACTGAGTCAGAAAAAGCCATTCAAAAAGGGTTAGATAACCTCAGACAAAACCGCACATCTGTAGTGATCGCCCACAGGTTGTCGACCATCGAGAGTGCCGATCAGATTTTAGTAGTCGATCAGGGGCGTATCGTCGAGCGCGGGACGCACCAATCACTATTGGAATTAGATGGCATGTACGCCAAATTATACCAAATGCAATTTGGTAGTTAGATGCAGGCCTTAGTGAATAAAATCTGGTATCAGGGCCATCCAGTGCGATGGCTCTTGTTACCTTTATCTGGCTTATTCGCGGTTATCACTTATGTGCGCCGCGCTTTGTTTCACCTCGGGATGAAATCACAAACTGCAATGCCTGTACCTGTCATCGTCGTCGGTAATATTACCGTCGGTGGCAGCGGTAAGACGCCAACTGTGATTTATCTGATTGAATTACTGCGCCAACATGGATTTCACCCCGGTGTGATCAGTCGTGGTTACGGTGTTGATATTCAAGGCGTTAAATCGGTTTGCTTAGGTGCAAGTGCGGCAGAGGTGGGTGATGAACCTGCCATGATAGTGGCGCGTACTCAAGTGCCTATGGTGGTTGGCGCTAAACGGGTCGATGCGGCTAATGCGCTTATTGCTGAGTTTGGTGTTGATGTCATCATCTGTGATGATGGCCTACAGCATTATGCTCTGGCACGCGATATTGAGCTAGTGGTGATTGATGGTCAGCGCGGTTTAGGCAATGGCTTGCTATTGCCAGCAGGTCCATTGCGTGAAGGCGCGTGGCGTCTCGATACCGTGGATTTTATCGTCAGTAATGGCGGCCCAGCGGCAAAAGGGCAGTTCGAAATGCAACTGACACCTACGGCAGTGAAGCCTGTTAAATGTGATGCGACGTCTGGTGAATATACTTTCGATAAGTCTCTGCCGCTCGTTGCGATGGCGGGCATAGGTAATCCAGCGCGCTTCTTTGAATCGTTGCGCGCACAAGGCTATCAACTGGCCTTCTGCCATGGTTTTGATGACCATCAGGCCTACGATAAAACCCAGTTAGGTGATTTAGCCCAAGGCTTGCCACTGTTGATGACTGAAAAAGATGCGGTTAAATGTCGCGATTTTGCACAAGAAAACTGGTGGTATTTGGCGGTCGATGCCAAGCTATCCCCACAATTTGATGAACAGCTGCTCGCACGTCTTCGTGAAGTGGCTGCAGCTAAATAAGGAAACTTCCATGGCATTTGATAAAAAATTGTTAGATATAGTGGCTTGCCCTGTGTGTAAGGGTAAACTTGAGTACGATAAAACGACGCAGCAGTTGATTTGTAAGGCAGATAAGCTTGCTTATCCGATCACTGAAGGTATCCCTGTGTTATTGGAAAATCGTGCTGTGCCACTGACCGAATCAGTCTAGTGTGATGTGAATGCGCGTATTGTCTCATACGCGCATGCTTGCTTTTTATTCTGCTTATTATCGTTTTAGCTATTTTTAGCCGATTTCAGTTTTTTGTATTAGCAACTGTGCATGTTTCTTCATTACTTTGAGTTTAGTTAATAGCTCATAAATTTTTGTTTATCAGCATTGGTTGCACCCTCTTGGCACTCACCGCGGATTTCTCCTCGACCGGGCTCGATAATTCGGCTTAATTCAATATAACCTTCGCGGCAATAACCCGTCATTTCAAGGGTTTTGATTAAACCTAAATCAACCTGTCTCCCCCAAATTTCTAATGAGTCCTGTAGATCTTGCATCGCGCGACGTTGCTCACGGGGATCTTGCATATTACGTATGCGTGCCTCGTGTGGAAAAGGGCGCTCTGTCTCATTCATTGTCGACTTTTCATCGACCAGACGCGCTTTGTAGCTGAAGAGTTTAAGGCCATCGCTTTTAATATCTGTCGTCAACTTATCCCGTAATTTTCCGGCGAGTTCACTCGGGTCAATTGGCGCACTGCTGCAGGCGATGAGCGAGAAACAACTTAAGATGGCAAGGCTGAGATATCGAAACGGCATAATCAAATTTAACTCTTAGTTATTAACTGACAGAAGAATACCTTAATATGGCCCTAAAGTTCATGGATTTATGGCATTCTCATAGGCTGAGTACGCGCCGATAGGTGTAATGGATTAAGGATGGGCGAGTAATGTTGGCGTTTTGGTCGAATAAATGGGCGCAAATCGAATGGGATATGAGCCTGACTCAAGGTATATGCCTTATGTTCTTGGCGTTATGGATCTACGCCATATGGCCAAAAGAAGAGTTAGTGCTGCTCCGGCGGGATAAACATCTCCAATTACGTTTGTTGCTGACGTTGGTGGGGATCAATGCGCTGTGGTCGTTAAATGCCAGTATTCAAACAGGGTTGCATCTGCATTTTCTGGGAGTTGTCACTTGTATGCTGATGTTCGGCTGGCGTCTTGCGACCCTAGTGTTGCTGTTGCCGAGCGCTTTTTTTAGTCTTTTTGTATTAAAGCAGCCCGCTGATTTTGGTGCTTTTAGTCTGTTTGCTATGGCTGTGCCGCTGTTCCTGTGTTTTATCCTATACAGTCGCAGTTACCATTTATTTCCTAAGCATATTTTTGTATTCATCTTCGTCGGTGGTTTTATCAATGCGGGCCTCTCAACTGTGTTTCATCAATTGAGTTGGGCGATGTGGTTGTGGTCTGCAGCGGATTACGATTGGAATGTGTTAGTGGACGACTACCTGATGCTAATCCCTTTGCTGGCATTCCCTGAGGCATTGCTTAATGGCATGGCAGTGACGCTATTGGTGGTGTATCAGCCCCAGTGGTTATTTGATTATTCTGACCGTGAATATTTGTGGCGTAAGTAAATGCGATAAAACAACGCAATAAAAGAACTGCGCCCTAAACCTCGTCATTCCAACGTAAAGCCCTTTGTAAGGAGCCCATTGAACAGACGATTGAAAAGTTTACTGGGCGCACTTATTTGTATATTTGCGCTGACCGTTGCGCCGTGATTTAGGCGAAGCGTTGGTCTAAGTAGTTAATGATTTCTTTTGATTCATATAACCACTGTACTTGACCGTTTTCTTCAATCCGCAGACAAGGCACTTGCTGTTTGCCGCCTTGAGCGATGAGTTCATCTTTATGCGGCGCTTTTTTAGCGTCGTGGGTCACTATGTTGAGTCCTTGGCGACGCATTGCACGGCGGACTTTTACACAAAATGGGCATGCAGGATATTGATACAGGGCTAAGGCTTGAGTTTGAGCATCAATTTTTTGTTGCTCAGCCAGTGGACGTTGGCGCTTCTTAGGGCTAAATACGAAGTTTAAAAACAGAATAATCCTGCCTAAAATCCAGCGAATGATAAACATGTTATTGACCTTAATGATAATTTTTGTGGAAGAACATTTGTGCGTCATGGCGCCACAGAAAGCGTGCGGCGAGTCTGGGTCCAGTCGTTTAAAAACTGTGATCTCAGTTGTATAAAGGCCGCAGAGTGTAACCTATGGCACCAAGCTCGGCCAACATTTTAGAGTGAATTAACAGATAGATGATTTGATTGTAGAAGAATGGTTTTTTGATTGGTGATGACGCTTAGCCATAAGGTAAAAGCCCGCTAAAGTCGGACTTTAGCGGGCTTAGTTTTATATAAAAAGCAGTTAATTGGCTGAGTTATTGAGCATCAATGGTGAGGCTCACTTGGGCTGCATTCTGGGTTAAACTCACTCGGCTTTCGAGCAAGAAGATCCGCTCTGGGGCTATTTCTTTCACGTCCACAAGGTAAGCTTTAACGGCTTTGGCTCTTTCTTGGGCCAAATTACCCAACATGCCATCGTTAACATTCTGTGCTTTTACCGACAGATTATATAAAGCGATATGCCAGCGGGTGGTGATTTCGTCATCTGAAAGCTGCGCGTCTTTGGCCTCTGCGATAACAGTGTCTTTGATTTGGGCAGGATCGGCTTTAACTTCTTGTTCATAAAGCTTTACTAGCGCATCGGCAAGCGGCCCTTGGGTCGGGAATTGACTCGGACTTAAATCATCAGGTAACGCACTAAATTCAATATTGGCTAATTTAGCCAATTTACGCTTCATGATGCGCTCAGCAATGGCTTGGCTGTCATTGATGGCATCGACTTCCCCTTCAACGCTGAGCTTGAGCATAGGTCTGTCGAGTAAGGCGCTAGCGAGTTTGTCTAAACTTTTTTGCTCATCTTCACTTAGGCTGAATTTGCCTGCGGCAAAGCTGATCTTATCTAAGGTTTCGTCAGAACCTATTAGTCCTGCTAAGAAAGTGAAGGGCGCAGTGACGGCTTTAGTGATCACATTGGTAATCGCCGTCATTATGATGCTGCCGACACTAAAGCTGGGTGAGTCTAAATCGCCTGAGACCTCCATACCTAAATCAATCACGCCGTTACGGTCCTGCAGCAGGGCAATCGCGAGCGTGATGGGTAAGCTAGTGGCAAGGTCACTGTCACTGGGTTTACCAAGTTTCAGTTGGTCTATGACCAGATGGTTACTGCCCTTGAGCTTGTTCTTATCGAGTTGATAGTTCAGCGATAGTGATAGCTGCCCTTTATCTATGTAGTAACCCGCATAGGTGCCTGAGTAAGGATTGACTGAGGTTAACTCAACGCTCTTAAAGACTAAGTCGAGATCTAAATATGGCATATCTAGCAAAGGGTTAATATCGCCTTTTAGAGTTACAGGCGCATACTTGTCTATCTTACCTTTGATATCAACCGAGGCCTTAGTCCCTGGCGTGGACGACAGGTGAGTGATATTGCCTTCAAGCAGCTCAATTCCCGAAGCAAAATTCGGAGTCAGTGAGTTATCGGCAAAGTAAGCCGAGCCTTGGCTAAAGCTAATTTTTTGAATATCGAGGCTTAACTCAGGCGTTGTCTTGCTTGCCGTTTGCAGCTCGGTTTGCTTAGCACTGGCTGTGGTTGTGTTTTTAGTTGTCTTGCTATTTGCAGCCGGAGCCTCAACGATAAGATCGCTGATATTAGTGGTTCTATCTTTGGCTATCACCACTTTGGCGTAGGGTTGATTAAAGGCTAAGTGATCAATTTTGATTTGATTTTTCTGTTGGTCAAAATCCAGTTGATTGATATTCATCTTTTGCCATTTGACCAGCGGAGCATTACGCAATTTGTCATGAATAGCTAAATCATCGAGCTCAACACTACCACCGTAAATGGCTTTGCCTTTAGCATCGGCGGTCAGCTTGCCTGCTGAGCTTAATAGACCGCTCTTGAGCTGGATATTCACGTAGGGTGCTAAATAGGGCTGAAATTGGGTTAACGCTAGCTTATCGAGTTGGATATTGGCATCTATGGTTTCGCCCGTCACATCGACTTGGCCTTGAGAGCTCAAAGTACCTTGATCATTGAGGCTGAGTTGTAGCTCATATTCAATCGGAGCGGTTAAGGTACTTGTTATGACCTTAGTTGAAAAATTAAGCGGATACACTCGCCATTGCTGCGGCGTTGCCGTTAGCTTTTGTTCCGATAGATTAAGGTCATAGTTTTCAATATTGAGCGCATCGAGTTGCACTAACCAAGTGTCTTTTGAAGGCGTCTTAGGCGCTTGCTTGACTGGCTGTTGAGGATTTGCCTCTGAAGCGATGTCTGCAGCGGTTTCTTTAGTAGCATCAGTGGTGACATTTGCGGTCGCTTCTGTCTTTTGTTCTGTTTTATCATTCTCGTTAGTTGCGGCTAATTCGCTTTCCGTTGCTTTGTCTGCGCTATCGCTTGCATCAGTGGCAGTCTCTGCTATTTGACGTTTTTCTTCCACTTGCGCAACTTGTACGCGCTCAAGCGATTGAGCATCTGCTGGCTTAGCATCGATTGGTTTAGCAACCGGCTGCGTAGTCGTTGTGGAGACACTTAACGATTTAGGCATGAATAAGCCAACAAGATTGAGCCCGTCTTGGTTCAAAATGGCACTCATTGTTAGGCCATCGCTGTGGAGTTTGTTGATATGCACTTTCTGCTGCTTCAAGTTGGCTGAAATGCCGTCGAGGGCAAACATGGGGAGCTTGACCACTGAGCGATCTTTGTCGTTAAGGTTAAGTTTTTCAACAATAAACTGGCCATTGTTGCTGATGACTTGTAACTCGCCATTCTCGGCAAGATCCACTTGATACTGAGTTTTAATACTGAGCTCGCCATCCGTGAGGACGGGATTAAATTGATCGTCGATAAATCGCCATAGTGGTGTCAGTTTCAGTTTGGCGACTTGGATGTCACCCGCAACTTTTAGCGGGAACAATTGGAATTGCCCCTGCAAACTGATTTCACTAGCATGATCATCACTGAGTTGTATCGCATAGTGATTGTGCTTGATAGGCACAATGGGTGAGTCAGACGTTGATTGGGCGTTTGGTGTTGTATTATCAACTTTGTTTACTTTTATGGCAGGAGTTATCGATGCCGATGATGCCGCCATCAAATATTCAGTATCAAGGGAACTGAGTTTTAGATTGATATTGGGGTAGTTCACTTGAGCATGGGTAATTTTGTCATCGAAGTTAAATTGTCCCGCATCCAACACAAATTGGCTGAGCAGGACACGAACGGGTGAGCTGGCTTCTGTGGGGGTCGTTTCTGTGCTCGCGGATGAATGCTCGTTCAAGGTCTGCAGAATATCGTCGAAGTTGAATCCAGCTTTCCCTTTTTTCTCCACGCGAATGATATGTGCGTAGGGCGCTTGTATGTGTATGTTTTCGATAACGGCGGCGCGATTAAAAACAGATCGCCAAAAGTGTATTTCGAATTGGACTTGTGCAATGCCAGCAAAAGGTTTGTCGTCTTTTTCTTTAATGGCCAGTTGGTCGATTTCGACTTTGAAGTTAAAGGGGTTAATGCGTATATCACCGAGGGTGACGGGACGACCGAGCAGAGTTGAGAGTTTTTCTGGTGCCAGCGTGGTTATCGCATAGGGAAGGATTAAACCTAATGTGCAGACATAGCTAAGGTAGACTGCTGTGAGGTAAATAATCACTCGCAGGTATCTTGGGAGGGCAAAAAAAGAGTGTCTGAATTGCGATAACTGGGTCAGCATTAATATCAAGGCTCCAATGCATAAGACAGGGAAAAACTTCCATAAGTACGGACATTCTAGCGAATAATGCTAATGTTTCCAGAAATTATTTATATTTTTACCAATGAAATCTTGGTATTACACAGACAATAACGTCTTCTGATCTAAGACGTTCCTGAGTGGTAACCTATCATCTACATTGATAACTACATGTGTTTCAGCCTATGGCTAATGTTTTGAGTCGTCAATACTCGCTATGTTGGACGCTATTTTTGATCAGCGATTTAAATAACTAATCGCTGCAATAATGGCGCCTTGTGGATCTTTTATCCAACAAAAACGGCCTACTTCGGGTATATCTTCAGGACCAAACAGAATATCCCCGCCAAGTTTTTTTGCGCTGATAGCGACTTGATCGACATCGTTAACGGTAATGTAGCCGGTCCAATGTGAGGGAAGCATTGGGAGCAAACTATCGGTGATCCCCCCAATGCTGACGCCCTGATTTTCGATAATATGATAATTACCGTGCGGCATTTTGACGGTTTTAAAGTGCCAGCCAAAAATCTCAGCATAGAAGTGCATAGCCTCTTCAGTATTATTGGTTGTCAATTCATGCCAACTTAACGCTCCTGCAGTGTTAAAAGCCGATTCCATAAGCGCATCCTTTATTCTATTTTGGGTAAATTTTGTGTATTGAGCCGAGGTTAACTGTCAGTGTTCAGTGCCGGCTGTATTTTGAGCCATATTTTTTGTGCGTTATCTTGATTGAGTGTAGTTGAGGTAAGTTGATAATTCACAGACGGTAAATTAAATTTTTTGCTTTTTTAGGTCGGCAAACATTAAATTAACTTAATGTTCTACAAGGAGATTCACTTTATTCAGTGCTGGCTAATCAGCTTCTTGTGGCTCAGTGGCGCTGCGGCTTAGTTGATGGGCTTCATCTTGCCCCTTGCGCCAAGACTTAGCACTGAAAACAGATTTTAAAACGGGTTTGTTTACTGTGGTTTGAGTGTTAGACCTGACTCCCGTTAACTTGTTAATATAGGCGAGTTTTGCATCTTATCGATGCCACCTTAGGGGATACGAGATTGAATAAGAGTTTAGTGACGAATTTATTGGCGGCTGCTTTGGTCGTTGTGGGTTACCTGATGAATTCGGCAATTGTCCTGAATGTCGGATTATTTGCTTTATCGGGTGCGATTACCAACTGGGTTGCAGTTTATATGTTGTTTGAGAAAGTCCCCGGACTCTATGGTTCGGGAGTCGTGCCTTCTCGTTTTGAAGAGTTTAAGGCGGGCATTGCTCATTTGATGATGAAACAGTTTTTTACCACTGAAAATATCGACCGATTCCTGTCTGAAAAAGAAGGGCTGAGTAAAATAGACTTGGCGCCAGTGATTGAAAAGGTTGATTTAGCGCCTTCTTTTGATGCGTTAATTAGCACAGTCGCCCAATCCTCCTTTGGCGGCATGTTGTCTATGTTTGGTGGCACAGATGCCTTATTGCCGTTAAAAGAGCCGTTTATTGTGAAGATGAAAGCTTCTTTAGTTGAAATGGCACAAAGCGATGCATTTCACGAGTTGCTGAAACAAGAAATTGAACAGCCAAATGTGATGGCCGATCTGCAAACTAAGATTGCTAACATAGTGGAACAAAGATTAAACGAGTTAACACCACAAATGGTGAAACAAATCGTTCAGGACATGATCCAAACGCACTTAGGTTGGTTAGTGATTTGGGGCGGCGTGTTTGGCGGTCTGATTGGACTTGCCGCAGCCTTAATCCAAGGTTAACCTGAGTTAAAGCCGCGAATAGAATGGGAGCTTTGGCTCCCATTTTTACTTACGCATTTTATGTTCATCATTTTGTGCCCTGATTAAATAGCAAGGAAGTCTATGAACCGTCACCACAGTATCAATTATTTGGAAATCCCAAGTCGCGACATTGCGAGTTCCAAGGCCTTTTTTAGCCAGGTTTTTGGATGGACCTATGTCGATTATGGCCCTGAATACAGTTGCTTTATGGATGTCGGCATTACTGGGGGATTCTATCAAGCCGACGTGAATTTCACCCTCGCAAAAGGTTGCCCGCTGATTGTGATCTACAGCCAGAACTTAGAATTGACTCTGACGGCTGTCGTAACTGCTGGTGGCATTATCACAGCTGACATCTTTAGTTTTCCCGGTGGCCGTCGATTCCATTTTGTTGAACCTTGTGGCAATGAATATGCCGTCTGGTCAGAATGATCCTAATGTCACTCCTTGTATTCGAAATTGTTGTTTAGATCAGCAAGATATTTGTTTAGGTTGTTTCAGGCATCTTGATGAAATTTTAGCATGGCGCGTTATGTCGGAAGTGGAGCGGCAAGCTTGTTTTATCAGGATGGAGGAGCGTAAGGGGGAGTATCTGGCTAAGTTCAATGACGCGGTTAGTAGAAAACAGGATGGAGCATGATTAGCCGTCAGAATTACTTACGATAATTGATTTTTAAGCTTTAAGTGGATAATCGAACGGCGAAATACGCATAAACGTATTTCGCCGTTGGCATTTTGAAATCCCCTTGGCATTTGAAGCAGACGTTACACAGGATCTACCACTATGTGCTCAAGTTCGATGGCGGCAACGGTATGGAGCGCATCCATAGTCGCGCCAACTAAGCTGATTTTTCCTTGAGATGACTCAATTAAAACCGCACGGCTGATATCGCTAAACTCACGATTGTGGCGCGCCAGATTTGATAAGGCCATCTGCATGGGCAGCATAGAAGGATTGAATGCCGCATTTTCTGCGTAGCGACCACAATAGGTTGCGCCATCATGGGTTTCTAATACCACGGCGGCAAAACTTTGGGTGTAAGGTGCATAGCTTAAACCGGCATGATCTAAGCCTTCTATGATCATAGGATCGGCACTGTCTAGTGCAAATTCAGTTTGTTGCTTGGCCATTAAGGGCGAAGTGACATTTAAATCTTTTGGGCCAAAGGCATAGGGTAAATAATAAGCAAGTGGATGGCTTTCCTGTGCGGGTAGATGAATGCTGATCTTGCTCCCTTCAACCAGTTCATTCATAAACTGACGACAATGACCGCAAGGACTGGCATTAACTATGATATCAACAATTTGGCTTTCACCACTGAGCCATGCGTGGCTGATAGCGCTTTGTTCTGCATGAACAGAATGAAATAGCGCTTCACCGGGTAATTCTAAGTTGGCACCCATGTAGATATCGCCACTTTTACCTTTGGCTATCGCGCCGACATAAAACTCACTGATAGGCGGTTTGGCCAATGCCGCTGCTATCGGCAGTAATGCTAATAACACTTCTGCTTCGGTCATTTTGCTTGCACTTGTTAGCGTAGCAAGTTGCTGCGCATCAATGTGTCCAGCAAAATTCTGGTGCAACATTGGGATAAGTGCATCGGCTAACGGCGTTGGCAGTTGGGTTATGCTACGAATGAATCTATCTTGCATTTCCCTATTCCTTATTTGTTAAGTTCATGGAAGAACATTCTAGTAATTTTGTTACAGCATAAATGCGAGTTAGCTCGCGTTTATACGCTGTCAATGTCAGTGCTATCGAGAGTGATAAACTTATGTTATTCACGTATAGAGTAAGTCTATTGGTGCACAAATATAAGCTTAAGACTATAAAACAAAAGACTTAAGCTTGAATTTACCCAACTTAAAGTTCACGCAAATAATGACAAAGGGCAGCAAGTAGCTTTTGCTTAGTCTCATCCGCTTGTGTTTCTTGTAGCAAATTTTCTAATTTAAGTACGTAGTCTTGATCGGCTAAGCGATTTTGACAGAATTCACGCCAGCGCTGCGATTCTGTATCATCGAGTAGTTCAGGGTAATTACGGGCGCGGTAACGAAACAGCATCTCAGGAATACGTGGATCATCAAACTGCAAATCTAACGCCGCTAGATTTTGCGGTAGGGTATGACGGATGATTTCCATTTTTGCTTTATCAGCTTGGCTAAAGAACCCACCAGAATACAGCATCAAATCGGGATCTGTGGTCGCTCTGCTGTCATCGTGCTCAAATAATAGCGCCAGTTTTTCGCGTAATTCTGGGTGACGTTTTAGGCGTTTATACTGCTCTCTGGCAAATTCTTTATCTATGCCTAAACGAGCGGCATGCTCATCACTGAGGATTTTTGCCGAGGTGATAAAAGGGCACTTATTAAGATGAATTTGTTTTACTGCGATAGGTAATTCATCTTCGGCAAGATCAGCCCTTGACGTATACATGCGCGTTTTAATTTGCTCGACATCTAGCTCGAATAGCGGTGTTAAATCCATGGCTAAATTAACGCAAATAACGGCATTTTTGTTACTTGGATGGTGCGCTACGGGTGAAATCAACGTTGCACAACCATTGCGCGCACTAATTTTAGAGCTCACGTGAACCAAAGGCTGCATATTGAGCACATCGATTTGGTCGCTAACCGCTTGCTTACGGCGCAGGTCAAAATAGTACTGATATAATTTAGGCTGTTTCTCGCGAATGAGTTTTGCCATGGCGATGGTTGCATACACATCAGACATCGCATCATGGGCTTTCTCATGGCTTAAACCATTCGCTTGGGTCAGATGTTCTAGCTTAAAACTCGGAGAGCCATCTTCCTTTGTCGGCCAGTTAATGCCTTCGGGCCTAAATGCGTAACAAGCGCGCACTAAATCAATGATATCCCAACGAGAGTTGCCATTTTGCCATTCACGGGCATAGGGATCGATAAAGTTCCGATAAAAGCCATAACGGGTCACTTCATCGTCAAAACGCAGTGAGTTATAACCTGCAACACAAGTGTTTGGTTGGCTAAATAGCGCTTGAATTCGTCCCATAAACTCAGTTTCAGGGATGCCTTTTAAATTAGCTAACTGTGGAGTGATCCCTGTGATTAATATTGCTTCCGGAGACGGCAAATAATCAGTGGCTTGCTTACAATAGAATGTCTCAGGCTCGCCTATTATATTGAGATCTAAATCCGTGCGAATACCCGCAAATTGCGAGGGTCTGTCTTTCGCTGGGTTCGCTCCAAATGTTTCATAGTCGTGCCAAAAAATCGACCCTGCTTTATCGTCTTTCATCTTCATTTATTTTCGTTCTCTAAAGCATGTAACTTCATGTTATCAGTAGTTAAATTGCTTTAATTGGATTCGTTGTCATTCACATCAATTTTGTATGCAGCTCTTCGATGTGAGTACATAATCTGTATATATTGGGTTCTGCGTCAGATTAGCTAAAATCACATGTACACAGGGGAATTAAAATGTCTTTATCTGACAATTGGTTACGTGCAATAAACGGCAAACCATATTTAGAGAAACCAGAGCTTGCAGACCGCGACGGCTTAAGCGTTCGTATTACCCCTGCAGGGACTATAACATGGCAGTATCGATTTAGGATTGATAATCCATCAGGGTGCTTAACTTTTGGTCGTTACCCGGATTTAGAACTTACTGACGCACGTAAGCTGGTTCCTGTGTGACTAAATTCATGGGTAAATATTATAGATCCCTATGCGTTTTGGAAACCGCTTAACACATTCGAAGGCCGATCAGTTCTGCTTTACTCGAGATATTATAAGAACAGTGGAACTTATATGACTCGCCATGGCGCTTTCCCACGGCAAGCGACCGGGTAATGTTGCTTTCATTAATGAGCTGGTCCGCGATATTAAACCAAGACTGGCATATCCACGATTTTAGACGGACATTATCGACCAAATGTCGGAGGCTGGGGGATTTATAGCGTTACTGTGAGTATGGGATAAGTTCAGCAACCATGATAAATAGCGTTCCAAATTAGTTAATGTACTTAACTTAACTTAACTTAACTTAACTTAACTTAACTTAACTATTATGTTGTTGCTGACATTCATGACACCAACCCGCTAATTCAAGCTGTGGGCTCGATAAGGTAAATTCCGCTTGGCTAACATTCAACTGTAACTGTTCAACAAGAGCAGTGGGCAATGCTATCTCTGTGACTTTTTGACAAGTATTACAAATTAAAAATTGATTGTGAATGTGATGATCGCATACATGATGGCAGGCAATATACTTATTCACCGTTAATAACTTATGCACTAATTGTTCCTGTACTAAGAAATCCAACATGCGATAGATAGACATTATGGGTAAACTCTCGCCCAAACTTTGTTTTAACACATCGGCAATTTCATAGGCAGACAAAGGAACATCATGCTCCTGTAATACGATAAGTACTTTTTTGCGCTTACTGGTAAGATTGATGCCTTTTTCTTCACACTTTTTCACTACTTCACGCAGTAAATCAAGATTTTTTCCCGTCATAGAACTGCCAATTTTTTTGAAATGATCATACTTGCACAGTTTACCTGATCCACCCCTTCTAATGACAATCTTTGTTAGCAATCATCAGTCATCATACCGAGTGCCGTTCTGATTGTTATTTACAATCAGTAACTTAATTTGCTTTCATTCATATTGAACTCGACTGATACATAATGATACGTTATAACATATCATTATGTATCAGCAGTAATCATATGGAGACGATCCACAAAATGAATTCCCACAAATACCTCCTGTTATTAGGTGTTGGCACTTTAGCTGTTTCAGCAGAACCTATTGAACGTATCAATGTCACTGGGCATGCTTTAGAAAAACCACTAAGCCAAAGAATACAAGCCAGTAAAATCGAACTCAGCGGCGATGAACTAAATAATCGTAAAGCCGATACCTTAGGAGAAACTTTAAGCCAATTACCGGGAGTAGACAGTGGTTTTTTTGGTAGCTCATCGGGTAGGCCACAAATCCGTGGATTTGGTGGAAACAGGGTTAAAATGTTGCTCAATGGAACTCAAGTTGAGGATATGTCGTCGGTGAGTGAGGATCAATACATCCCCATCGAGCCCTTTCTTGCTGACAGTATCTTGGTCATTAAAGGTCCTACAGCTGTGATTGCCTATGGTGGGCAAGCGATGGCAGGCATTGTTGATCTCCAAGATGGTCGTATTCCATTAAGCCCAATCAATGGGTTTAACAGTCGCGCTGAAGTGAAAGCAGGCTTCAATAGTACAAGTACTGCACTGGCAAAACTTACCGCAGGGAATGAATCTTTTAACTTTGCGCTGAATATGATCAACAAAGACCGTGGTAACTACGACATCCCTGGATATTCTAAAGACAGCGATTGTAAAACGTGGTCAAAAGTCGTAGGTGCTGCACAGTTTGCCGATCTATGCCAAATCAAATATGCGCAACCTGTGTGGCAGATGAACAATCAGTTAAAACGCTATGAAGATGCTACACCTCTAGAACAACAAATTATCACCGACTACTCAATAGACAGTAATGGTAATGTGCTTAACAGCAGCCACCACACATCATCATTCTCGGCAGGCGGAAGCTACACTGGCCAACAACGTCTTTTGGGTTTGGCTTATGGTTATACGGACACTCATCGCGGTATTCCGGGATTCATGCGTCGTGGCAGCAGCGCACCAGTGGATTTTGATCAACGGGGTAATATTCGAATTTTTTCCCGTGGTGATCGCGTAGATATGAAGTATGTCGAAAACTGGGATGACAATTGGATAAACTCATTTAGCCTCGATGGCGCCTATTCGAATCAAGTCGATGATGAGCATATGGCAGAGGTATCCGTCAACCAATTCGAACTTACCTCTTGGGTCATTAGCCCTAAGCTCTATCATAGTTGGACATCAAACTTCGATGGTGTCTTAGGATTACAGTACGACACTAAAGCCTATAAAGGGGAGGGCTATGACAATTACATGCCTGATGTCGATAGTCAAAACTATGCAGCCTATACGCTACAAACCCTGCACTTTGGTCCGGTTACTTTTGAGTTTGGAGGTCGTTATGATGCGATTAAGCACCAAGTAAACGCAGAGGGGTACAAGGTAGGTCGAGGCTCAGGAGCGAATGTTAAAGATAGAAATTTTTATCTCCAAAGCTACTCAGGATCACTGCAATGGGACATATTGCAAAATTGGTCAACACGAGTCAATTACGTTCATGCCGAGCGTGCTCCTGAAATGAATGAGCTTTACGCCAGTAACCCACACTATGCTCTGTTAATTGAAGAACAGGGCAGCTCAAATCTTAAAAAGGAAATTAATCACTCCTTTGAAATAAATACCACCGCTAAAATCGCCGATTTACAGCTAATGGCAAGTTGGTATCAAAATCAATTCAATGATTTCATTTATCTTGGTAGTACAGGCCTTGAACGTAATGGTACTTATGTTCGTGAATGGCGCCAAGCAGATACAAACAATCAAGGGTTAGAGGTACAAGCTATCTATACCTTCCCGTGGCAAAGGTGGGGAGTTTTTGAGCTCAGCGCATTTACTGACAGAGTGAGAAATACTCCTCGATATCAATACGATGGTAGTTACGACATCTTTAGTACTCGCCCACCTCTCGCCGGTGAGCGGGACGAATACTTTCGCCGCAGGTTAGAAGGCACTTCAATGCCTCGAACACCACAATCCAAAACAGGCACTGCACTAAATTGGCAGTATGATGCGCTTACTGTGTCCATCGATTATGTTCGCTATCATTCACAAGGTGACGTTAGCAGATTTGAGAGGCCCTCTGAATCTTATGCTTTGCTCGGAGCAAATATCACTTTAGATCAAGTCATTTCGAAAGTGCCGACTCAATTCTACCTAAGCTTAGATAATCTTACCGATGTAGATGCGCGCCCACATAACAGTTTCCTAAGGCATTTATCCCCTATGCCAGGTCGCTCAGCGGCTATTGGTGTCAGAGTGCAATTCTAAAAAAGTTTCCTTCAAGGCTAATAGCCTTGAAGGTTTTCGTTTGATTTCTAGATACCCAAGGCCAAAAATCTAACCGTCTTCAATTCAAGCCGCGACTTGCTGTTTTTTATCCCATTTTCCGAGAGATGTTTTTAAGTCATGACGGACCCAAAGCGTTTATCTGATGAAGCCTATTCAATGATATTTCTTACATAATATGGAAAAGTCATCCATTGGATTGAGTAAGAAATCTTTACCGACAATGGAAGTCATTTCTGATTCAGATATAAAAGGATTGTCAATTTTAAAAACTAATCGTTGATTCAATTTACTTTTTATCAAAAAATCGCAATGGCGTTGATAAAATAACTGGTCAAATTGACCATTGTCGATAATTCTCTGGAGGCCAATTTGTATTCGCTGAGCTAAGCGAGGTTTGTTAGGCGAAACATAATAATATGTCGCTAGTGGAATATGTAGCATGATGCTTTCATCAACAACGAGATCTGGATATTGTTGATTAAACTGCTCAACCTCTTGAAATACTTCATTCACTCCGCGGCCAAATGTTATAAACCGTCCTTTTGATAGCATATTAAATAAACTGTCATATTGATTGCTTTCTATAATTTTAAATCCTGCTTGTTGCATGGCAACTTTAGTCGACCATTGGCTACCTGAACCAGTATCAAGAGCAGTTAACTGCGCTAGCGAGGTGATTTGGGCTAACCTAGATACATTTTCCTTTTTAATAATAAAAATTCTAAATCCCTGAATGCCTTTTCTAATAGGAATTTTTATTGGAATAAGCTGTTTATTCCACTGTAGGTTAGAGGCTTCTGCAATAACATTGATGGTTTCACCCTCTTGTAATGCTCTGAAGATACGATTTCGACTCATTATTAGATCTGAGACTTGCAGTGATGCTTCACCAAAATCGGCTTTGGTTGCATCAATAACTAATTGTAAAAGGTCATAAGTATACTGATATCTGTGATCAAGCTTGGATTCTGACTGATTGATAATGAATTGATCATTAGCATAAGTGACGGGTATGTTTGCCAAGACCCACAGGGAAAGAATACAAAAAATAATGCCCAGTCGCTGTAAATTATCCATCAATAAACTCATTGCTAGAGGTTGAAATTGATTCGGTGTGCTTATTTTAGCAGTAGCCTAGATGGCTTGCGGGATAAAGAAACAGATGATAAGCGTAAATGATACATTTTTTTAGTTTGGGTTTATGTGAGTTGTAAATCAATTTAGACAGCCCAACGGTATTGGCACTGGGTGCGAGTGGCTCGCAGAATATTTTAAAGTTCTTATGTTGTTTGGCCATAGTGTTTTTAATATGGCTTTACGTTATATATGCATAAACGTGTTTGTAGTCTGGCAACGATTTTGGGGAAGTTTGAAGGTCGTGTTTATTGCGTTAATCATTTATGAGTACGTGCTTTGAGCGTTTAACCAGCGCTGGCGCATGCTCCACGTTTTTACAGTGCTATCACTTTGGCTCTACTGCTGATGTTGAACATATAAATTGACCACTCAAGACCCAGAGAGGACATCAATGAACTCGGATAAAATTTTAGAATCTGCACAAGCAACCTTGTCTGGATTAATACCATTTCCTCAAATTGTCGGCAATCTTATTGCTGAAGGTGTCGAGTATTACTATGTAGACTATGCCTTGAAGTCATTTACTTTCTATAGCGCAGCAGGTTCTACAGTGCAATCACCTTTATCATTTGAGGGACTTCCATTAATTGCTGAAAATTTTAATGTGATTGAACTCAGAGCTGCCATCTTGGATAGTCAGCAGCATGGGCAAACATTTCGGCTTTTCTGCCAGCGCGCTATGAATGCTGGAGTTCAAGGTTATTTCGTGTTTTTGCGAGGTAAACGTGTAACCTATTTTGGCCGTCAAGGTGACCAGCATACCGAATGGTTTTCTGGTGCTAAGCCGAGCGATGTCTAACAATGCTGACTAGGCTCGTCACTTTCTGGGCAGGGTGCATCGTGAGTTTTACATTGGGTGAATGGTTACGTGAAGTTCATTGTATACGTCACTTACATCTTCCTGTGCTTAACGTTATAGATCACTGGAGGCATAAATATGCTACCACGCAATGTCACTACTATTTCTCGAATGCCGATTTACGGCATCATGAAGATTAAGTCATATCTTGCGATGGTAATGGTTTACGGAGTGATTTTAATTGGTATTGGACGGTACAATTGCGGTTAAATAGGAGAATAATGTCTTATGTACCATCAATTTCTAAATGAACCTATGGTGCTTGATATTGAAAAGGCATCAATACTCACATTACGGCTACCCGGCGATGTGAGTGATTTTATTGTGTCACAGGCGATCAATGCCCCTTTACTAGAGATTATCGTCATAGCTGAAGCCGGAATTCAGCAAAATATAGTCATCCGCTTCCAGCCGTTTATGGGTCTTAAGGTCGAATCGTTACCGCAAAGCCCTCAGGCTTTCAATACACCAATAACCCGCAGCCTTGGGCAAGGTTTTAGGCTTTATACACGGATGGGAACAGCTGCGAAATTTTGTGCGGCAGAATTGAGGCGAGGTGTATCTTTTACCTTAGATACGACTCGTCATTTAGGTGCAGATAATGACTTAACTTTTGCCTTACAAGCCAATTCAAAGTTTGAGTTAGTTCCCTTAGAAGCGGATTTACGGGTTTTGCATGAGCCCAAAGCGTTAATGGTTGCTAAAGCACTGTTAGCAAGGCACTACGACTATGCCGCATCATCTGAATCTCTTGCAATTTACATGACCGAAATCGAGCAGGTTAGATTAGAATTGCAGTCGTTTATGCGCGGGGAGCTTGGTCAATGTCACGCCAGCCTTGCTGATGAAGTATTAAGGATCGATCCCTTGCTACTGCAGAAACAACAATGGTTATTTAGAACCTATACCCATATGTTTGAGCGACCAAACTACAGCCGCGCTGCTAATGATGTCGATAACACTGATAAGCTATTAAGAAAATTAGAGTGTTATGAATTACTCGCTTCACCGGAATTGACCCTGATGGTAGATCGATTGATGGAAGACGAAACATAAACTTTTTACCCAAATTTAGCTAAATGATAAGAGTCCATTATGCATTATTTATGTCCCCTGTGTGCCGCCCCACTGACGTTAACGGAGCGAACTTGGGGTTGTTCACAGCAACATAAGTTTGATATGGCCAAAGAAGGCTATGTCAACTTATTACCTGTACAGAAGAAAAACTCAAAAGATCCTGGTGATAATAAACAGATGATGTTTGCTCGGCGTGAATTTTTAAACGCGGGTTACTATCAAGGTTTGAGTGATAGAGTGAATGAGCTCGCGCTTGAGTTTAGTGCCGAAGCAAAACAAATCCTCGATATAGGCTGTGGGGAAGGGTACTACAGTCAACGTTTATTCCATGTGTTGAGCCAGCACCATGATTGCAATTTACAAGGTATAGATATTTCTAAGTCTGCAATTAAATATGCAGCTAAACGTTACCCTAATTTGCAATTTTGTGTCGCAAGTGCCTATGAAATGCCAATCGCATCCCAAAGTGTCGATCTTGCCATTCGTATTTATGCCCCTTCAAAAGTAGAAGAGTTACAACGAATTATGGCTGATGGAGGCTTACTGATAACGGTTTCTCCGGGACCTTCACACCATTTTGCGTTGAAACAACAAATTTATGCTGAGCCAAGATTACATCCCGTTTCCACAGCGCATATTGCTGGATTTGAGTGTCTTCATCAGGAACGCTTAATCTCCCAGTTAGAGCTGGCAAATAGTGAACATATCGCTCATTTTTTAGAAATGACGCCCTATGCTTGGAAGTTTACTCATGCCCAAAAGCAAGCATTTGCGTTGCAAGGACTGAACTGTGAATTGGATTTCCAAATTGAAGTGCATCGGATTTCAAAGTAAGCGATAAGATTAAGCTATTGAAATAAATTATTTAAAATGCTTAACTGTACTTGCTAAACAGCATGAACCTAGTGTTCTGCTAGCCGGTTGCAAAACCGTAAAGTAGATTTAGGCAAAATAAATAATCCAAAGTGTCGCAGTGTGTTGACTTATCTTTAGAATGGTTTATAGTCTTATCAGCTTGAAGGTTGGGCTTATATTTATGTGTTCAATACGACCAGTTCGTCCTGTAAACATAAGTAATACCGGCATTTTCCAGCTCCACCCGCCGTTAAGGCTTTAATTTTTTATTTACAGGATTTATATTATGTCTCAAGTTACTGGTGTTGTTAAGTGGTTCAACTCTGACAAAGGTTTCGGATTCATTGAGCAAGAATCTGGTCCAGATGTATTCGTACACTTCCGTGCGATCAACTCTGACGGTTTCAAAACTCTTGATGAAGGCCAAAAAGTGTCTTTCACTGTGACTCAAGGTCAAAAAGGTCCACAAGCTGAAAACGTAACTATCATTGGTTAATTTTCAGTGCTGTTAGCCTAGAGCTAATAGCAATGGATTAAAGGGCTATGGTTAATTCCGTGGCTCTTTTTATTTGTGCGAAAATAAGATTTCATTTAGTTTAGATTGTTGAATCCAGTATAAGCGACGAGATCCACTTAACATGTCACATTAATTTAATGCTTAAATCTGAAGTTAATCCTCTAATCTTTCTCTGTTAAAATCCAATTCTGATATCTCCAAGATTTTCAATAAAACCATTTGATACACTCTCCTTATTTTTACCCCTGTAACATTCAATTCCATTATATGTTAACTCTTAACGCTTGCTCTTATCGAGTTTATTTTTTGCGTAATCTTATATTCAATGTCGAACGCGAATGTGTCTAATCATTCATTTGTTGTAAATCAGTGACTTCAGATATTGCCGAATATGATTGGTGCACTTGTATTTCTTGCACTTAGTTATCCTACATATACTAAGCTGCACCTAAGGCTGAAAGCCTTGTAGTAAAGAGTTGAGGCTGGCAAAGCATTTAGTGCTTGATATTAAAGAACACTAGCTTATTTATGATGTAGTTTGGAGCCGACCAAAAAACGAATATGGCTATTGAGATGCCTTGCATTTCGTACATTTAAGTATTTCCGACAGAAGCTTTAGGCTGCTAATCCAACTTAATTATCGGCTACTTTATAGCGGAATAATGCTTTCCCTCGACTAGTTTTCCTAACTTATAAAGGAGGGGTCTACAGTTAGAACTAAATGGATTAAGAGCCCTTTCTACTGGCGGGTATTGGCCTGATATTTTGTTAGCATGTTTATTGCTTCTAATGTGACGTTAGTGACAACACAAGAATACTTAAAGTTGAGAACTATATACCGAGGATCTTTTGATGGGTTATGTTATTCAAGGGACTACGATTAAGCCGGAAAATGGATAGAGCTAAATTTAAATATTGTGGAGTATTACAGTGTAAATAAAAAAGCCATGCAATTGCATGGCTTTTCTGGTTTAGCTTAAGTGATTATGGACGCGCCATATCCGACTCTGCACCATTAGCGAGTTTGATTTTGGCTGTAGACTCTTCGTTCGCAGTATTCTCATACTCTCGTCCTTTAGGGACTGCCACTTGTTCTCTCACTTCAACGACAGGCTTGGTCATATCCGAAGACACCATAGAGCCAAAGCGGCTAGCGGCTTTCGGCTTGCTGACAACAACTGCATCCGTGATTTGCGGTGTTGTTGGAGCTGTTTGTACTGTGGCTTGAGGCTTAGCGATAGCAGCCGGTCTGGCCATTGGCGCAGAGGCTGTTGCTTTCACGGCTTCTTTTGCTTCAGCGCTCGGTGCAACACTTGGCTCGACAAGTGTTTCGGTTTTAGCTGCTTCAGCTTTGGGTACTGCTACTGATTTAGTCACTGAGCTTTCAACTGATGGGACTGCAACGACTACGGCTTCAGCAGTAACGCTGGTCACCTGAGTTTCAACGATTGACGCAAGGTCAACTTTTACGTCAGCAGCCTTTGGCTCTTCCGCTTTCGTTTCAGTGGTTTTAGTCACAACAGGTTTAGTTTCAACTTGCTGAGTTTCAACTGCTGCAACGTCATTTGCTTGAGGCTGAGGCTCAACTTTTGCTTCTACTTTAACAACAGCAGGAGCGTCAACAGCTGGAGTTGAACTTGTTTCAGCTATTTCGACGTCAGCAGTTTTAACGGCCGGTTCAGTTACCGTTGTTGTTTGAGTTGCAACAACAGGTGTTTCCACTCGAACACTGACGATTTCGCTTGGGTACTCTTGGTCAGCACCTAATTCGTCATTAGGAACGAATTGCGCTGGCGTTGATGTACCTTGGTCATCTTCGTCGCGACGACGACGTTGACCCGCTGCACGAAGGTGGCGAGGGCTACGACGGCTACGACGTTGACCATCTCTTTGCTCGCGTTTTGATTGATCATCAGCATTAGCATTTTCGTTGTCTGCATCAACTTCGCTATCTTGCGATACAGCATCCGCTGCTACAGTATGAGCTGCTGTGTCAACCAAGGTGTTTTCAGCTACGTTAACAGCATCAACAGCAGGTGTTTCTACTACAGTAGAAATTACAGTTGTCTCTTCTAGCACAATATTTTCTTGCGCTTCTTGAGCAGGTGCAGCTTCCTTACGAGGCTGGCGACGTGTTCTTGGCGCTTTAGTTTCTACTGGCGTTTGGGCAATGACTTCAGCTTTGGCATTAACACTGATAGTACTTGCCGCTGCGGCGTTAAGGGCTGCAATTTCCGCTAACACTTCTGCTGCATCTTCAGGTGCAATTGGGATCGCATTATCTGGCGTATTATGGCCATTATCGATACGCACCTTACGACGCATGTTACGGCGCTGACGACGCTCGCGGGCGACTTCTTGCTTAGGGGCATCATCTGCTTCAATGTCGGCAACAACATCTTTTGGCGCTTGTACGCGTGGCTTCGATTCAGCTTTAGCTGGACGTTTAGCCGTTTCTTCTTTTTCGCGTACTGGACGTTCTTGTGTGCTGACTACTGCATCAGTCGGCTTTTTTGGATTGCGGCTACGCGGCTCACGAGTGCCTTCTTTTGCTTTGTCGGCATCTTGGGCATTGCGTGGGCGGCGAGTGTCATTACGACGGTTACGGCGATTTGCGTTAGCCGCACTGGTATCCGTTGATTTAGTTTCAACAACTTTTACGGGTTCAGCTTTTTCACTTGGCGCAAACATGGCACTGATTGCACTCACAAGCTTGCTGAAGAAGCCTGGTTGTGGCGCTTCAACTTTCACCGTTGGTGATGGGGCTTGTTCTACTTTTTGTGGCGCTGCAAAACCTTTTAATGCCGGAATAGGCGCCGCAGTACGTTCCAGTTTGCGTGGCTCATACAATTTGGCTTCAGGATGCTCTATACGCTTATAGCTTGATTCACTGATTTCATCATCACTACGGTGACGGATCACGCGGTAATCAGGCGTCATCATGTGTGCGTCAGGTATCACATACACTTCGACATCGTGACGCTGTTCTGTGATGCGAATGGCTTTGCGTTTCTCGTTTAACAAGAAAGCTGCAACATCCACAGGCACAATCGCTTCGATTTGTGAGGTGTTTTCTTTGATGGCTTCTTCTTCCATCAAACGTAAAATTGACAGTGCTAAAGACTCGGTACTGCGAATCGTGCCTTGGCCATGACAGCGAGGGCAGATATGCGCTGCAGATTCTTCTAAAGAGGGGCGCAGACGTTGACGCGACATTTCCATCAAACCGAAACGAGAAATGCGACCTAACTGCACGCGAGCACGATCATGGTGCACAGCATCACGTAAGCGGTTTTCAACTTCACGCTGATGGCGCACAGGCGTCATATCGATAAAGTCGATAACCACTAAGCCACCTAAGTCGCGGAGGCGCAATTGGCGGGCAATTTCATCGGCGGCTTCGAGGTTAGTGTTAAGTGCTGTTTCTTCAATATCGCCGCCTTTAGTGGCACGGGCAGAGTTGATATCGATTGAGGTTAAGGCTTCAGTTGGGTCGATAACAATTGAACCGCCAGATGGCAGACGCACTTCGCGTTGGAAGGCGGATTCAATTTGTGATTCGATTTGGAAGTGAGTGAATAATGGCACTTCAGCTTCGTACAGTTTTACGCGCTCAACGAAATCAGGGCGAACTAAGGCAATATGTTGCTTCGCTTCTTCAAAAATACGTGGATGATCGATGAGGATTTCGCCCACGTCACGGCGTAAATAGTCACGAATAGCGCGAACTATCACATTGCTTTCTTGGTGAATTAAGAAAGGTGCGCCTTTAACTTGTGAAGCTTCGGTGATCGCCGCCCAGTGGTGTTGTAGAACTTTTAAGTCCCACTTTAACTCGGCAGATTCTTTGCCTACACCCGCAGTACGCACGATAAGACCCATGCCCGCAGGCACTTCTAAGTCAGCCATCGCTTCTTTTAGCTCAGTGCGTTCATCACCTTCGATACGACGAGAAATCCCGCCAGCACGTGGGTTGTTTGGCATTAATACTAAGTAAGAGCCTGCAAGGCTGATGAAGGTCGTTAAGGCTGCACCTTTATTGCCGCGTTCTTCTTTGTCAATTTGGACAATAACTTCCTGTCCTTCACTGACCACTTCTTTGATGTTTGGGCGACCTTGGAACGAATATCCCTTCGGGAAATATTCTCTAGCGATTTCTTTCAGTGGCAAAAAGCCGTGACGATCGGCACCGTAGTCGACGAAAGCGGCTTCTAAAGACGGTTCTACGCGGGTAATTTTACCTTTGTAAATGTTTGATTTTTTTTGCTCATGACCTGGACTTTCAATATCTAGATCATACAGTTGTTGCCCATCAACAAGGGCAACACGCAACTCTTCTGATTGAGTTGCATTGATTAACATACGTTTCATGATGACGTCATTCTTCTTTAAATAGAGGTCATCAAACATCGCGCTTCGCTGCATTACGGGCCTAGCAGTAGGTCAACTGAGCCTCACGGCTGGTGGCTAGGCAAGAGGTGCGCATTACTGTTAGACGCAGTCGCTGCGTGTCGCATCCTATTTATGGCTTATTTTTTAATGATTACAAAAACAAGGAATTCGTTGTAAAACATCAACCAACCCCATAAATTCTTTAGTTTCGTTCCGGTAATGCCCAAGTCGAATCGGTTTGTCTGACGACAAGTTAAAATATCCTTCGAAATCGGGGAGGAAAATCTAGGGTAAACCTTATTAAAGTAAGGTGACTTTCTCGATTTAATCGTAAAAAACGCATTTGTGGTATTTTTACTCTGTATACGATTTGCAAATCAATGATTTGCTATCAAGAAAATCTTTTTTTATCCGTTAAATTTTCCGCTTGGGATCAGGGCGTTGTGAACACTTTATTCACGGCTTATCCCTAATCGCTGGTGAAATATAGCAATAATCAAAAAATTCAGCAATGGAAAGGCACAATTCTTCTCAGTTGTTGTACAATGGCGACCGTTATAATTAGATGGCGCATCATGAATATAGAATCCACCCCACAACAGGTTCAGTTGATCACGATTGATGAAGATCACTTCGAACAGCGTATCGATAACTACTTAATGACCAAGCTGAAGGGCGTGCCGAAAAGCATGATCTATCGCATTGTCCGCAAGGGCGAGGTTCGAGTGAATAAGAAACGCATCAAACCCGAGTACAAGTTGCAGATTGGCGACATAGTACGTATTCCGCCAGTCCGCGTGGCAGAGCCGGATAACCGTACCGCACCATCGGCGAACTTAAGTAAAGTCTCGCAACTCGAAGATCGTATTTTGCATGAAGACAATCATTTGATCGTGCTGAATAAACCTGCTGGCATTGCCGTGCATGGTGGTAGTGGAGTCGATTACGGTGTGATTGAAGCATTGCGTTCACTGCGTCCTCAACAAAAGTTTTTAGAGCTAGTACATCGTCTCGATAAAGATACTTCGGGCGTGTTGTTGGTGGCGAAAAAGCGTAGCGCGCTTAAACATCTGCATGATCAGCTTCGGTATAAAAAGATGCAGAAAGACTATTTGGCCTTAGTTAAAGGGGAATGGTCTGCTCAAGATAAAGCCGTTAAACAGCCTTTATTGAAAATCACCCTCAAATCCGGTGAGCGCATTGTGCGTGTTAATGCGGAGGGTAAACCTTCAGAAACGCGCTTTAAAATTATGCAGCGTTACCAAGGTTGTACTTTAGTGAAGGCAAGCCCTGTCACTGGACGTACTCATCAAATTCGGGTGCATTGCCAATTTGCTGGCCATCCTATCGCCTGTGATGATAAGTACAGCGAGCAAGGGTTTGACGATAGCATGCGTGCATTAGGTTTAACTCGACTCTTTTTACATGCTGCTGAATTGATGTTCATTCATCCAGAAAATGATGAAGTGATGCGGGTTTCAGCGCCTTTAGATGAAAATTTGTCGCAATTACTCGATAAGTTAAAGCGTGCGTAATCGACGAGGATAGGTTTCAAGGATGAAGATAAAGCAATACGATTTAGTGATTTTCGATTGGGATGGCACTCTGATGGATTCCATCGGTAAAATTATCACTTGTATTGAAAATATGGCTAAGGCATTGCAGTTACCTATCCCAACTGAAAGTGACATTCGCGATATTATTGGTCTTTCTATGACAGAAGCGCTGCTAGTCCTATTTCCACACGGGCTCAATCTCAGCGCTTCTTCTGCCAATTCTCAGCATCAGCAGCATCCTAAAAATGCATTTAGCCAAGGCGAAGATGATCCATATCAGCAGATGCGCGCCGAGTTTAAAGCGCAATATTTGCATTTAGACACCACGCCAACGCCACTCTTTGCACAAGCACCAGTGTTAATCGATGAGTTACATACTCAAGGTTATCAATTAGCCGTTGCAACCGGTAAGGCCCGTGCGGGACTTGATCGCGTTTTTGCGCAAACGGGCTTAGGTCGATACTTTGTTGCATCACGCTGCGCCGATGAAGTGCACAGCAAACCCCATCCTGAAATGATCTCAAGTTTGCTGAAAGAATTGAATATTGCCCCTAACCGAGCCCTAATGGTGGGTGATTCTCTGCTGGATTTGACCATGGCGGCCAATGCTGGAATTGATAGCGTTGGCGTGACCTATGGCGCCCACAGTGCCGAAAAGTTGCTGCGGGCAAAACCTATCGCCTTGATAGATTCACCAAAGCAATTACTGCAATACCTCTAACACTGCTATTTAATGCTGGAGCGGCAATACATGCCGCTGCGCATGAGACTTCCTTATCACTTTTATTTACGTCTCATCTTCTCGTCGATGAAACGACTCAGTAACCCGGTATTTTTGATGCGCGTCATCGATTCAAGAAACTGAGCAAATAGAGCAAAGCCTTGGTAAACGTTTAAGCGAGTACGTCTACGCCTTGGGCTAACAGCATTTCCGTCAGTAATATCAGTGGTAAGCCAACTAAGGTATTGGGATCGCGACCTTCGAGCGCTGTAAATAACGCGATACCTAAACCTTCGCTCTTAAAACTGCCCGCGCAATAATAGGGCTCTTCTTTTTCAATGTAAGCCACAATCTGCGCATGGCTAAGGTGCCTAAAATGAACCGTAAAGGGTTCAACCTCGGCGGCCATGGCTCCCGTTTCGGCGTTGTAAAGTGCAAGACCAGTATAAAAGGTGATGGCCTTGCCTGAGGCTTGAGTGAGCTGCGCGACGGTATTATTAAAATGATGGGGTTTACCGATAATCTTGCCATCAATGACGGCAACTTGATCGGAGCCAATAATCAGACCATCGGGGAATTGTTCTGCTCCCGCGACGGCTTTTGCTTTGGCTAATCGCAGCACTAAAGCATGGGCCGATTCTTCGAGATACGCCGTTTCGTCAATATTAGGATTGCAGCATTCGAAGGGTAACCCGAGTTTTTGCAGTAAAGATTGTCGGTATACAGACGTCGAAGCTAAGATTAATGGGGTTGGCATAATGAGATATCCGCAAAAGAGTGACTCATATTGTGACCAATCAATGCGCGAGAGTGCAAGAGTTTCGTCTTTTACGGTTTCTTTTCAATGAATGCGACTATTTTAGGCGGCTTGCGCTTGTATGCGGCCCCATGCTTGGGTACTATTTCGCTTCCGTCAATTTCAATGTTGGGGCAGGGGAAAGGCTTAAGTCGCAAACTGGGACTTAAGTTAGTATTTTTTCTTTGACTCTAGCGTTTTCAAACTATAATATGCGCGCCTTATGCAAACAGTAAAGATACCGGTTTCAATTGATCCATTTCGCGCCGCCTCGAGTCGCCTAGTTTATCAGGGCGTTGTTCCTGGTGTGCAACTGAAAAGATTAACTGAGTTATGTGCCGGCGACTGTTCCGATGTGGCAGTGTCGCTTGAATGTGGCGTAGATTTACAGGGGATAGTCTACCTGAAAGGGAAGGCTGTGACGGAGCTCACTCTGATATGTCAACGTTGCATGACACTATTTACCACTGAGGTTACGGTCGAGTTTTGTTTTGGTCCATGTCGGACTAAGGCAGAAATCGATGAGCTCCCGGATGCGTATGACCCAATTGAGTGCAATGAAATTGGCGAAGTGCGTCTACATCAATTGATCGAAGATGAATTGATAGTCGCTATGCCGATAATCCCAATGCATCAAGAAATTGATTGCAGTGCAGGATCTAAAGACATGGTTGTAGGCGAGATAGAACCCGCTCAAGAGGAGCGTCCAAATCCGTTTGCAGTGTTAGAAAAACTGAAGAGCAAGTAATCGAGGAGACAGGCCAATGGCTGTACAACAGAACAAAAAATCACGTTCAAAGCGCGGAATGCGCCGTTCACATGACGCACTGAGCACTGCTCAGCTGTCTGTAGACGCTACCAGCGGTGAAATCCATATGCGTCACAATGTGACTGCAGATGGCTTCTATCGCGGTAAAAAGGTAATCAACAAGTAATTTGTTGGTTTCCTAATGACGAATCTGACGCTTGCGTTAGATGCAATGGGTGGTGATCATGGCCCCCACGTCACGGTGCCTGCAGCCTTGCGGGCACTACAATTACATTCTTTTCTTAAAATCATTTTAGTCGGTGACAAGACTGAAATTGATGTCTATCTACGTCAAGCCGAAGCGAGTTTACTTTCGCGCATAGAAATCATTCATACCGATGAAGTCGTTAGTATGTCCGATAGGCCTGTGCATGCCTTGCGTACACGTAAAAACAGTTCCATGCGATTGGCTATTGAGTTAGTGCGCGACGACCGCGCACAAGCGTGTGTGAGTGCCGGTAACACAGGGGCGCTGATGGCAATGGCGAAAGTATTGTTGAAGACCTTGCCTGGTGTTGATCGACCCGCATTAGTCAGTTGTTTACCTGCGGTGACTCAAAAACCGGTTTATTTGTTGGATTTGGGCGCGAATATTTCCTGTGACTCGGAAACCTTATTTCAATTTGCCGTGATGGGCTCAGTCCTGTGCGAAGCGGTAGATAAGAAATCTCGGCCAAAAGTCGCCTTGCTCAATGTGGGCGTTGAAGAAATTAAAGGTAATGACCAAGTTCAGCAAGCCGCGCAGTTGCTGCAACACACAGAACAAATCAATTACACAGGTTTTATCGAAGGGGATGAAATCTATTCCGGTAATGTGGATGTGATTGTTTGTGATGGGTTTGTGGGTAACATCACGCTCAAGACCTCTGAAGGTATTGCCAAGTTATTAGTACATCAGTTAAAACGGGGACTAACCCAAGGTTTATTCGTTCGTTTTCTGGCTAAACTTATCGCCCCTCGTATCCAGGCGGTCCTTAGTCAGATGAACCCCGACCACTATAACGGTGCAAGTCTGATAGGATTGCGCGGAATAGTTGTAAAAAGCCATGGAAACGCGGATGAAACTGCCTATTTACAAGCAATTAGTTTGGCAGTAACGGAAGCTCAACGTCGACTCCCTGAAATGATAAAAGATCGTTTGGAGTCGATTCTTTTAGATATAAATAACTGATCCCTCCTTATGCATACAAAAATTCTCGGAACTGGTAGTTATCTACCGGTGCAGGTGCGTAGCAATCAAGATTTGGAAAAAATGGTGGAAACCACTGACCAATGGATTGTTGAACGTACAGGTATATCAGAACGTCGCATTGCGGCTTTCGATGAAACCGTTTCAACTATGGGCTACCAAGCGGCATTAAAAGCGCTAGAAATGGCTGGCATAGAAGCATCAGATTTAGACATGATCGTTTGCGGCACCACCAGTGCTCCCAATGCTTTTCCTGCTGCGGCCTGTGAAATTCAAGCCATGCTTGGCGTGCATACCATTCCAGCTTTTGATATCGCAGCGGCGTGTTCAGGCTTTGTTTATGCTTTATCTGTTGCCGATCAATTTGTAAAAACGGGCGCGGCTAAAAAAGTATTAGTGATTGGTGCCGATGTACTGTCTCGCTTATGTGAGCCAGAAGATCGTTCAACGATTATTTTATTTGGTGATGGTGCGGGCGCGGTTGTGATAGGCGCATCCGAAACGCCAGGGATCATTTCGACCCACATTTATGCCGACGGTCGCCAAGGTGACTTATTGAAATGCGCTTTCCCACCACGTAAAGGCGAAACCTCTGAAGCGGTCGGTTTTATGACCATGAAAGGCAACGATGTCTTTAAAGTGGCTGTGACTCAATTGTCCCATGTGGTGACTGAGACGTTACGCATTAACAATATCGATAAGTCAGAAATTGACTGGTTAGTGCCACATCAAGCCAACTTCCGAATTATCAATGCTACCGCTAAAAAGCTCGATATGAGTCTTGATAAAGTCGTATTGACCTTAGCTAAACACGGTAATACTTCTGCCGCGTCAGTGCCCATTGCATTGGATGAAGCCGTACGTGATGGCCGTATTCAGCGCGGACAACTACTGCTGCTTGAGGCCTTTGGTGCTGGGTTTGCGTGGGGCAGTGCGCTCATTCGTTTCTAAGTTCTACATGTGTGTTCCACATGATTTTTCAATAAATTAAGTTAGCCATAGGTAATTTGAATATGGAAAATGTTGCTTTTGTATTTCCGGGTCAAGGTTCACAAGCCCTAGGCATGTTAGCCGAGCTTGCCGAATCTCATGCTGTTGTTGGACAAACCTTTGCTGAGGCGAGTGACGTCTTAGGTTATGATCTGTGGGCATTGGTTCAGCAAGGTCCTGTTGAAAGCTTAAATGAAACCGATAAAACTCAACCAGCCCTATTAGCGGCGAGCGTGGCGATTTGGCGTACCTACGTGGCTTCAGGCAAACCTATGCCAGCTATACTCGCGGGTCACAGCTTAGGTGAGTATTCTGCTTTAGTTTGCGCCGGTGTGATGGATTTTAAAGACGCGATTAAGTTGGTGGAATTACGTGGTCAACTGATGCAGCAAGCGGTTCCAGCTGGCACGGGTGCTATGTATGCGATTATCGGTTTGGACAACGAGAGTATCGCTAATGCCTGCGCCGAAGTGGCTCAAGGTGACGTGGTGAGTCCAGTTAACTTTAACAGTCCTGGTCAAGTGGTCATTGCAGGTCAAAAAGACGCAGTTGAGCGCGCTGCAGCAGCTTGTAAAGCAGCGGGCGCAAAAATGGCGGTGGCTTTACCTGTCAGCGTGCCATCACACTGTGCATTAATGAAACCTGCGGCGGATAAACTGGCCGTGGCATTAAACGATGTACAGTTTAATACCCCAACAATTACAGTGATTAATAACGTTGATGTGGCATCACCGACCTCTGCTGATGACATTAAAGATGCGTTAGTGCGTCAGTTATATTGTCCTGTCCGCTGGAGCGAAACTGTTGAGCTAATGGCCCAAAAAGGCATTACCCAACTGGTGGAATGTGGTCCTGGTAAAGTATTGACAGGATTAGCAAAACGAATTAATAAATCACTATCAGCCCAAGCGGTTAATGATGTTGCTTCATTAGCAGCATTAACTGAGTAAGGAGTTTATATGAGTTTCAACCTGAATTTAACAGGCAAAGTGGCTTTGGTGACAGGTGCGAGCCGCGGTATTGGCCGTGCGATCGCTGAGACACTGGTCGAAGCGGGTGCAGTGGTTATTGGAACCGCAACCAGTGAGAAGGGCGCTGCGGCGATCCAAGAATATCTGGGTGACAAAGGTTTTGGTTTAGTGCTTAATGTCACAGATAGTGAATCTGTTACACATTTATTCGCCTCGATCAAAGAAAAAGCGGGTGATGTTGATATTCTAGTCAACAACGCGGGTATAACCCGTGATAATCTGCTGATGCGGATGAAAGATGATGAATGGCAGGATATTATCGACACCAACCTGACATCGTTATTTAGACTATCAAAACCTGTGATGCGTACCATGATGAAAAAGCGCTTTGGCCGAATCATCAATATCGGTTCAGTGGTAGGCACCATGGGCAATGCAGGTCAAGTTAACTACTCGGCAGCAAAAGCGGGTTTGATTGGATTTACAAAATCTCTTGCAAGAGAGGTTGCATCTCGTCAAATTACAGTTAATGCTATCGCTCCTGGATTTATCCAGACCGATATGACAGATGAGCTGACCGAAGAGCAGCAAAAAGCTATCATGTCACAGGTTCCGATGGAACGATTAGGGCAAGCGCAAGAAATTGCCAATGCAGTGCTCTTTTTGGCCTCGGACTCAGCCGCTTACATCACAGGCGAAACTTTGCATGTGAATGGCGGCATGTACATGGTTTAAGGGCGAATGGCAGGGATTTCTGTCGCAACTGAGTAGTGATCTGTATCAATTGATAGTGAAATTTCGTGGTTAGACCACGAAAACTAAGCTTGCATTGTCAGCCAAATCTAATAAACTACTCGCAATCTTACGCAAGTGCGTAATTTGAATAGGAAAGAAAACTAATGAGCAACATCGAAGAACGTGTAAAGAAAATCATTGTAGAGCAACTGGGCGTTAAAGAAGAAGACGTTAAGCCAGCGGCATCTTTCGTTGACGATCTGGGTGCAGATTCTCTGGACACTGTTGAGTTGGTTATGGCTCTGGAAGAAGAGTTTGATACCGAGATCCCTGATGAAGAAGCTGAAAAGATCACTACTGTTCAAGCAGCGATCGACTACGTTTCTAAGAATCAGTAATTCTGAATTCTTGAAGACAGGCGGCATTTTTGCCGCCTGTTTTTGTTTTACCCCCGTCAAATTCTGCCTCCGTGCCATTCAATCGTCTCTGGATCGTGTTTTAATTGTTATCCACGAGATGCTCGCCGCAGATTGGCGAATTTTTCTAAATAAAAATTATTTAAGAAATTGTCTAATGATAGAAAACCCTGTGTCCTCTATCTGAATTAACAAATTAGCATTTAAAGGTGACTGCCGTGTCTAAACGTCGTGTAGTGGTAACCGGTTTGGGGTTAGTAACTCCAGTGGGCAATACTGTCGATACTACTTGGAAGGCTTTGCTTTCGGGTAAGAGTGGTATTGCACCGATAACCAAATTTGATGCCAGTGAATTTACCACTCGTTTCAGTGGTTCAGTAAAAGATTTCGATGTTGAGCAATACGTAACGAAAAAAGACGCCCGTAAGATGGACCTCTTTATTCAATACGGTATGGCGGCTGGCATCCAAGCTATCCAAGACTCAGGTCTGGACATGAGTAAAGAAAACCCTGGTCGTGTCGGTACTGCTATTGGTGCGGGTATGGGCGGTATGTGGTTGATTGAACAAGGTCACAGCGCATTGATGAATGGTGGCCCGCGTAAGGTTTCTCCTTTTTTCGTACCTAGTACCATCATCAATATGATTTCGGGCCACTTGTCGATCATGTTTGGCATGAAAGGGCCAAATTTCGCCGTGACGACCGCTTGTACTACGGGCGTGCATAATATCGGTTTCGCGGCGCGTACCATTGCCTATGGTGATGCAGACGTGATGGTTGCGGGCGGTGCTGAGGATGTCACTTCTCCTTTAGGCGTGGCAGGTTTTGGTGCAGCGAAAGCGTTATCGACACGCAATGACGATCCTACTGCGGCGAGCCGTCCATGGGATAAAGACCGTGATGGTTTTGTGATCGGTGATGGCGCTGGTGTGATAGTGATGGAAGAGTACGAACACGCAAAAGCGCGCGGTGCAACCATTTACGGCGAATTAGTCGGTTTTGGTATGAGCGGTGATGCGTTCCATATGACATCGCCTCCAAGTGACGGAGCAGGCGCTGCAGCTGCTATGGTCAATGCTATTAATGATGCTAAGTTATCACTGGAGCAAATTGGTTATATCAATGCCCACGGTACGTCGACGCCAGCTGGTGATAAAGCGGAAGCGGCAGCGGTTAAGTCAGTATTTGGCGACCACGCTTATAAAGTACTGGTTAGCTCGACTAAATCGATGACGGGTCACCTGTTAGGTGCTGCGGGTGCGGTTGAAGCGATTTTCACTTTGCTAGCACTGCGCGACCAAGCCGTACCGCCAACCATCAACTTGGATAATCCAGATGAAGGTTGTGACTTAGATTTTGTTGCCCATACAGCCCGTGACGTGAAGATGGATTACGCTCTGTGTAACTCCTTCGGTTTTGGTGGGACTAACGGTTCATTACTGTTCAAGAAAGTGTAAAACACGCATTTATGGTGTAAAAAACAGTGAAAAAATGCGCCTGAGGGCGCATTTTTTATGGGTCAAATTCATTGCTCATGTGAGTTGAACTCCGTTATCTTATGGCTTTATTGTGATAGATGTCACTTTCTAACTGTATGATATCCATAGTGTTAACATTTGTTCATCAAGCTTGTTTAATTCTAGTGACCACAGATAATGACAGGCATATTCAATCTTAATGGAGTGTGTCATGTTAAATCCCGCGGTGATCCCGCTTGTTCCCCTCATTGGCGCATTAACTGCCAATCTGACCGAATTGATCCGTGGTGAGTTTAAAGTATGGCATCCAAACATGGACATTGGGATCAAGACTTTTACCTTAGCAATCGCTGCTTACGTGGTGGTTTGGTTTGCCTTATTGGTGACGGCGATTAACGTCGGTGGCGATAGCAATATGTCTTCGGGCCTCGAAGTGCTTGGTTTCTTTATGTTTGGCTTAGGCGTTTACACTTTTGCTAAGGGTACGCGTTTCGTCAGTAGTGAATTTCAGCTATGGATTTATCGTTTAGCGTTGCCGAGTTTATTGCTTTGCTGCGTGCTTATTAGCCACTTTGGTTAAATCGAATTTTTTGACGAGGTCAATCGTAATTATTTTTACGCTAATGGCGCTTTCTATCGTAAACTCAGCCTATTGCACGAAACATTGAGCCACAGTGGCTGAATAAGTTGAGGTTATATGGCTGGTATAGATAGACAAAGTACCCTGAGATTTTTGTCAGAGCCTGCGGATGTGAATTTTGGTGGTAAAGTTCACGGCGGCGCTGTGATGAAGTGGATCGATCTCGCGGCCTATGCCTGTGCAGCGGGCTGGAGCGGTAAATATTGTATTACTGCCTATGCGGGCGGTATTCGTTTTGTGCAACCCATTTTGGTCGGCAATATCGTTGAAGTCAGCGCAAAAGTGATTTATACGGGTAAAACCTCTATGCATATCGGTATCGATGTGCGAGCGGGCGATCCTAAAGTTTCTGAGCGTCATCTCACCACCCATTGTATTGTGATCATGGTAGCAGTTGATGAAGATGGCCTACCTACGCCTGTGCCTGAGTGGATACCACAGACGGAACATGATATTCATTTGCGGGATTCTGCACTGCGCTTGATGGAAATGCGTAAAAAGATTGGCGCCGAAATGGAAGCCCATGTGGTGAAATAGCCCCATAAATTAAATCAACAAAGGCGCTTAAGGCGCCTTTGTTGTTTTTAGCGAAAAGTGCGTTTATCACTCGCTCCGATTTCACTCTGACGTTACCGTTGATGGATGTTAAACTGCGGCCACTATTTTGATCGATTCATTTTGTTTATCTATTTAAGGATCAGCTCATGGCAAAAGTCGCATTTATTGGTTTAGGCGTAATGGGATATCCCATGGCGAGGCATTTACTGAACAAAGGCCATGAGGTCACTGTTTATAATCGTACTTTTACCAAGGCGCAAACTTGGGTCGACACCTATGGTGGTCGCTGCTGTCCAACACCAAAGGAAGCGGCAGAGGGTCAAGATATAGTGTTTACTTGCGTGGGCAATGACAACGACCTGCGTGAAGTGGTATTAGGCAGTGATGGCGTTATTCATGGGATGGAAAAGGGCACTGTGCTGGTTGACCATACTACGGCTTCGGCCGATGTCGCTCGTGAGCTTCATCAAGTGTTAGCGGAAAAGGGCATTGATTTCCTCGATGCGCCCGTGTCGGGCGGACAAGCGGGCGCCGAAAATGGCGCCTTGACTGTGATGGTCGGCGGCGATGAAGCGGTATTTGAGCGTGTTAAACCCGTTATTGAAGCCTTTGCCCGCTGCGCCGAACGTTTAGGTGAGGTTGGTGCAGGTCAGTTAACTAAGATGGTGAACCAAATTTGTATCGCGGGTGTGGTGCAAGGTTTGGCGGAAGCGCTGCAATTTGCCCGTAAAGCGGGACTCGATGGCGAGAAAGTCATTGAAGTGATCAGCAAAGGCGCGGCGCAAAGCTGGCAGATGGAAAATCGCTACAAGACGATGTGGGGCCAAAGCTATGATTTTGGTTTTGCCGTTGATTGGATGCGTAAAGACTTAGGCATAGCCTTAGAAGAAGCCCGCCGCAATGGTTCACACTTGCCATTGACCGCTTTGGTGGATCAATTCTATTCAGAAGTTCAGGGCATGGGCGGTAACCGTTGGGATACGTCTAGCTTGCTGGCGCGCTTAGAGAAATCGGCGAAATAAGTTTTACCTTAAGTTTCATCGTTATAAAAACTTAGGTTTCGTAGTGATAAAACTCTGGTTTCGCAGTGATAGGTTTTGCAATGATAAAAATGCCCAGTCCCGATTGCGTTGGCAAATAGGACTGGGCATTTTTGTGTGTATCGTTTTTTGACTAGGACATTAAGAGCTAGGATATTTAATCGTTAGTCTTTCCAGCGAATATGGGTCACTAAACTGTGGGTTTCACCTGGTGCGAGCACGACTTTATCTTCTAATACATTGGCCGCTTCTAGGCAGACCATGGTCAGATAATCCTCCGGATTAAATCGGCCCAGGCGTTGTGACTTTTCAATCCATGGGTTCCATAATACGGCGGATTGGCTGTTTTCACGGCTGACTTCGATTGTCCCCTGCGGCGTATGCAATAACTGCACTGGGCCGAGATCGGTATAGACACGATCTGTCTCGCGATCAAACAGCACTTCATCCGTGGTTTGCGGATAAGGCCCCTCGGCAAATTCGATGTATTTTGACCCACTAAAACCGCTGGCTTTGAGTTGGTGGATATCCTCAATCGGGAAATAGCTGTGCAGCGCTTGGGTAAGCGTGACGGTTTCATCGCTTGAATTGGTATTCACAAGGCTAATGCTTAGGGTGTCGCCTAGGGTGAATAACACGCTGACTTCAGTGTTATGCGGCCAATAGATTTTATCTTGCTCACTGATTTTTAAGCTAAAACGTAAATCCACTAACTGATTACGCATTTCTACCGATTCCAGCGCCCAAATACGGGTACGGGCGAAACCGTGTTGGGGAAAGTTCGCTTCACTACTCATGCCAAACCAAGGCCAGCATACGGGTACACCGCCACGGATCCCATTACCGGGTTGATAATCGTCAGCCGATGAAACCCACAGCAAAGGTGGTTTGCCTACGGGTTGAAAATAGTCTATTTGCGCGCCCTGCAAAAAAATTCTTGCCTGACATAACGCCGTATTCACTTCGACATAATCGAGCCCGTTGGCGTGCTTTTTAGTAGTGACAGAACCCATAGTAACAATATCCTTAACTCTGCTGACATATCAGAAAAACAGGCAGTTAGCTTACAAAGTTTTCCGCGATAACATAAGGCTTTGTTGCGATCAATTTACGGTTTCGCTGTTCGTTTGTGTAAACAAAAGTCTGTGGCGGATACTGAGGTGCTTTCTTTTTCGGCAGATTTAGCTAAAGTGGTCAGAGCACCAAAGTGGTCAGATCACTTAGTTGAGTTGCAGTCTAACAAGAAAAGGGAAGCGATTATGCCAGTTTATCAAGCGCCGCTGCGCGACTATCAATTTATCCTCGATGAGATGTTACATATTTATCAGCAAGATGCACTCAAGGGGTTCGATGAAATCGATCCAGATCTTGTCGATGCGATCCTGCAAGGTATGGCCGACTTTAGTACTGAAGTTATGTTACCGCTCAATAGTGTCGGCGATTTGCAAGGCTGTAAGTTGGTCGATGGTAAGGTGATTACACCGGAAGGATTTGATAATGCCTATCGGCAGTTTGTTGATAATGGCTGGCCGACGCTGACCTGCGATCCTGAATATGGCGGCCAAGGTTTACCCGAAGTGGTGGGGATTTTTGCCACTGAGATACAAACGGCAACTAACATGGCCTTTGCCATGTATCCTGGTTTGACCCATGGCGCTTATGCCGCCATCCATGCCCACGGCAGTGATGCGCTTAAGCAAAAATATTTGAGTAAACTGGTTAGCGGTGAATGGACTGGGACCATGAACTTGACCGAGTCCCACGCGGGTACTGATTTAGCCTTATTACGCACCAAAGCCGTGCTAGTATCCGAAGGCATTTTCGCCATTACTGGTGAGAAAATTTTTATCTCCTCAGGTGATCATCAACTCACCGACAACATAGTGCACCTCGTATTAGCTCGTTTGCCGGATGCACCTGAAGGCGTGAAGGGCATATCTTTGTTCGCCGTGCCTAAAGTATTAGTGAATAACGATGGTAGTTTAGGCGCACCGAACACTTTATATGCCAGTGGCCTTGAACATAAGATGGGCATTCACGGTAACTCAACCTGTGTGATGGTATTTGAAGGTGCATTGGGTGAGCTTGTCGGCGAGCCGCACCAAGGACTGCGAGCCATGTTTACTATGATGAACCAAGCGCGTTTAGGGGTTGGCGTGCAAGGGCTAGGCGTGTCTGAAATCGCCTATCAAAATGCGCTGGCCTATGCCAAAGACAGATTACAGAGCCGCGCCTTAAGCGGTGCAAAATCCCCAGAAAAAGCCGCCGATCCGATTTTGGTTCATGGCGATGTGCGCCGTATGTTGCTGTCGCAAAAAGCCTTTAATGAAGGCGCAAGAGCCTTAGTTGGGCAACAAGCTTTGTGGCTCGATGAAGCTGAGCGTCATAGCGATCCCGCCAAAGCGAAAGCAGCATCCCAGTTAGCCGCCCTGTTTACGCCCGTTGTGAAAGGTTTTATCACTAACCGTGGTTTTAATGCCTGTGTCGATGCACAGCAAGTATTTGGTGGACATGGTTATATTCATGAGTGGGGTATGGAGCAATTTGTGCGTGATAGCCGTATTGCACTGATTTATGAAGGCACTAACGGTATTCAGGCATTGGATTTAGTGGGGCGTAAGCTGCTTAGCGACCGCGGCGCGGCGATGCAGCAATGGTCGGCATTAGTGACTGAGTTTATTAAGTCGCATAGCACGAATGCGGCGATGCAACCCTATGTGAGTGGTTTAATGGATTGTGCGGGTGATTTGCAAAAGGCTAGCGGTTATTTAGCGACCCATGCTGCGACCAATCCTGACATTATTGGCGCAGCTTCAATGGCTTATCTGGAGTTATTTGGGGTGACTGCACTGGCATGGATGTGGGCCAGAAGTGCAGCGGTGGCATTAGCGGCGTTGGAGCAGGGCACCGAAGAAACCGCATTTTACCAAGCTAAATTGAAAACTGCCGATTTCTACATGGCTTACTGGGCGGTGCAAGGTCGCAGTCTGCGTAAGCAAATTGAGCAGGCGAGTGAAATGCTCACGCAATTGGATGAAGCTATCTTTTAAGCATTCACCTTATAGGCTGAGTTAAGCCCTTGCTTAAAAACAGCTCAACAATAGCCAAAAACCAGCGCACTGTCGCTGGTTTTTATTTTTATATCGTTTAAATCTTTAACTTTTTGTTTTTATTAGGTTACACACAAATACATCAGCTTGATGCTGTGCGTCTCTTTCTTATTCCACATTAAAACTTTCATCGAAGGTCTGTGTTATTGACGTTCCTTTGTTTGAGTCATAACCAAACATAACAAGGACTATGTGGGTTGATGTCGATGATTTATTAAGCGCGTTTCACAATTGTGTAAATTCAAATGATAATTATTGTCATTCGTAAATCATTCTTTATAATGACGGCCAATTCGTTTGAATACATTTGTAAACCCTTTGGTTTATGCCATTTTTATGCGCTCGCGCTGGGGACATTCTGTGAAGACTCGTTTCGCCTACTCATTAATCGCACTTGCACTCGCTCAACATCAGTCGGCATTTGCCGCTGAAACCGTACTCGATAAAGAGGCCCCACAGCAGACCTTGTCTACGAGCTCACCAGTCCCCAGTCCTGCATCGACTCAATCCGCAGCCGATGGGGAGATAACACTCGCAGCACCTGAGCGTATTGCTGTCCATGGCCGTGCAATGCAAATGTACGTCGATAAAGAAACGACAGTTGGCACTAAGACGGCGATTAATGTGATGGAATTGCCGCAGTCGGTGCAAGTGCTGACCGAGCAGTTAATCGTTGACCAAGCGGCACGCAATATTACCGATTTATACCGCTCAATCGCGGGTGTGAGTGAGTTTAGTTATTCCGGCGTGACCTTTCGCGGTTTCCGCGACGATGCCAACGTTTTTTATGATGGGGTAAGGGGCGATCCCTATTCGGGATTTTCTGTGCCGCAACTCTTTAATGTGCAGCGGGTTGAAGTGTTAAAAGGTCCTGCATCCGCACTTTATGGCGGCGGTGAACCCGGCGGCATGATCAACTATGTCACTAAAAAACCAACCTTTGTCGAGAGCAAAGAGCTGACCTTAAGCACGGGCAGCGAGGACATGATGGGGGGCTCGCTGGATTTCACTGGCGGCTTAACCCAAAATCTTGCCTATCGTTTTGGCGCCTATTATCAGCAGGAAGATAGCTTTCGCAATAATGCAGATAGCCAAAATGCCGAAGTGGCGGGTGGGTTACTCTACGAAATCAGTGATGATACTAAGCTCACCACCACTTTCGATATTATTAAGCAGGATTTAGGCGGCAATCGATTGCGCGGCGTGCCTGTCGATAATGACGGTAACTTCCTCGTTGCGCCATCCTATAATGCCAATGAGAAGAGTGACTTCCAGAAGATGGATGCGCTGGTGCTGCAATCGATTCTCGATCATCAATTTACCGATAATTTCTCGGTCAAGACGCAGATCCGCTATCTGAATAATGATTCCACGCAGCAATATCATGAATCGAGAGGTTGGGTCGATGTAAATGGTGATGGTAAAGCCAATAGTGCAGATGGCACCATTAAGCGTGAATACCGAGTGCAAGCACGGGCAAATGATGAAATCAGTTTAACCAATGATTTTGTTTATGCATTCGATGCCTTAGGTTTTGAACATGAGTTCCTGTTCGGTGGCGATTATCACTATGTGGAAACCGAGTACCATTACAAGCTCGCGACCAGCAAGGAAGGCGTGGGTAACCTAAATATTTTTGACCTTAACTATGGTGAGACGGATCCTAGTACCTATCAATTAAAAGACATGGATACCGACGGTACCCGTGCTAACCGTTTTGGCCTTTATGTGCAGGAACACTTGCACTTTAATGAACAGTGGTCATTGATTGCCGGTCTGCGTTTCAGCCAGTTTGACGATTATGATAAAAAGACCGGTTTCTCCTTCAGCGATAACGCGATAACGCCAAGGGCAGGGCTTAATTATCGCCCAATCGATTCAATGTCCTTTTATTTGAATTACTCAGAGAGCTTCAATCCAGCATCTTTAACCGATCAAGCACAAGATATTGCTGACGGTTTCCTCGATCCAGAAACGGGTAATCAAATTGAACTTGGGATGAAAAATGAGTGGCTTGATGGCCAGTTTATGACCACGCTCGCCGTATATCGCATTGAAAAACAAAATGTCGCTCAAGCTAACCCTTTAAATACTGGCGATGACGATGGCATTCCCGCTTTACTTAATTTGGGTGAAGTACACAGTCAAGGCCTTGAATGGACGCTGGTGGGGGATTTAACCGATAACCTGACCGTCACGGCAAACTATGCCTATAACGAGACTGAAGTGGTTAAAGGAGTCACTAACGACAGTTTAACCAATACCTTCGATAGTAAGCACTTTGCCAATGCGCCGCGTCATCAAGCGGGGATATGGACTCGTTACGATATCAATGCACTCGATTCGGCGATTGCCTTTGGTATGGATTATGTGGGCGAGCAGTTCAGCCTCGATGGTCAAATAGTGAAGCCCCATACGATTTTTGACATGAGCTGGACGACTCAGTGGGATCAAACTCAAGTTCGCTTAAATCTTAAAAATATCTTCGACAAAGAATATGCCGTCAGTGGGTTTAGCGAACGTAATGGCCATTTCCCCGGTGAGCCGCGTAATATCACGTTAGAACTCAGTCATAAGTTTTAATGCATTGATGTGAAAACAGCTTGTTCGTTAAGGATGACGAACAAGCTAACCTGCCTAACCTTGCTCATCACTGCCGTTATTTCTGCCAGTATTTGCTGTCGTTATCATCACCGGCTAATGCTTGCACACTATCTTAATAGTTTTTTCCTATTAAGATGATAGCTTCTATCCGTTATCCTTTCTCATTTAGCTTGTTTAGACTCGCCTTATATGAATTATTCGATAAGGTTTTACTATGCACGCTTTCAGCCACTTAGCCTCCCAAGACGCTCAATCTAACGCTAGCCCACAGGTGGCCCTGATTGCAGAAGGAGGTGGTCAGCGCGGTATTTTCACCGCAGGCGTGCTCGATGCTTGGCTTGATGACGGCTTCGATCCCTTTGATTTATTTATTGGTACTTCTGCTGGCTCACAGAATCTCAGCAGTTTTTTGGCCCGTCAGAAAGGTTATGCCAAACGTTTGATCCGCGGTTTATCGCGCCATAAACGCTTCTATCGACTCGGTCGCGGGTTAGTTGGTGGCAATGTGGTCGATTTAGATTGGTATTTTGAGCAGACTAGACAAGGGATGTTCAAATTAGATCTTAATGCGGCGACGGCCTCACTCGGTCATCGGCAGCTACTGATCACCACTACCAATGCCAGTGATCGCAAGGGATATTTTTTAAGTCCAAGTAGTAAAAGCCAGTGGCGCGAATTGCTTAAAGCCTCCAGCGCATTGCCATTTTTGTATAAACAAGGGGTGAAACTCACGCCTTGGCTAACTGATAAGGCCTGTAATAACGGCGCGGCTGATCATGGCGCCTCTGATAACAGTGCCTCTGTTCACGGTGCAGCATCAAGCGAAGGTATCGACAGTGATTTTTATCTCGACGGCGGCTTAGCCGCGCCTTTACCTGTACGTGAGGCCTATCGTCGTGGTGCCCGCAAAATTGTGGTGATCCGCACTGTGAGTGAGGATTTTCAGGCGCAATCGGCTTGGGTGCATAAACTTAAATCTTGGATTTGTGTTTCTGGTTTTTGCCCGAAAACCATAGATTATTTAGTGCAGCACGAACAAGCCTATCAGGATGAATTGGACTTTATCGCTAATCCGCCAGAGGATGTGGAGATAGTGCAGATTTTTGCAGCTGAAAATTTGCAAAGTAAATTGCTGGGCAGTACCGATGCGGATTTACGCCATGATTATCATGCGGGGCTGAGTGCCGGAAAGCAGTTTTTAAGCTTAGATCCGATGGCGTTGACGCAGATGAATGTTCATTTTCAAACTCAAGTGCAAATCAACGACAAGACTCAAATTCATACTAACGCTCATACTCAGGCTCAAATCCAGCCATTCAGTGCGCTGTCGGCCTAGTTTGGTATTTTAGCTAAGTCACCATTTTGTACGTGAGTAAGCAATAAAAGTAAAAAGCATTAAAATACAAGCGCCACCCTAGGGTGGCGCTTGTGGTTGGCTGTATTAACCAGTTCATCAATCTAGCTCATTAACCTAATTTATGAACTTAGTCCTTCAACGTTAGGCTATTAATAACTTGAGGTGTGTACAGAGCGTACTGCTCGGCCTGATGGGTCGATAATGCCGCGTAAGCTTTCGTCCCAAGCTAATGCTTCTGGCGTTGAACAGGCGACGGATTTACCGCCTGGAACCGTTTCTGCAGCGCCGCTCAGTGGATAATGTTCCTCAAAGAAGCAGCGATAGAAATAGGCTTCTTTGGTTTCTGGCGTGTTGTATGGGAAACGGAATTTCGCGTTTGCCAATTGTAAATCATCCACCCGCGCTGCAGCTTGTTCTTTCAAACCGTCAATCCAAGAGTAGCCCACGCCGTCACTGAATTGTTCCTTTTGACGCCACGCCACTTCTTTTGGCAACTTGTGCTCAAAGGCTTTACGCAGAATGTGTTTCTCAATACGGCCATCCTTAGACATTTTCGCTTCAGGGTTGATGCGCATCGCCACATCCATAAACTCTTTATCGAGGAAGGGGACACGGGCTTCTAATCCCCAAGCGGCCATGGCTTTGTTGGCTCGCAGACAATCGAACAGATGCAGTTTATCGAGTTTGCGGACTAATTCCTCGTGGAATGCCTGTGCGTTTGGCGCTTTATGGAAGTATAAATAGCCGCCAAATAGCTCGTCAGCACCTTCACCCGATAACACCATCTTAATGCCCATCGCTTTGATTTTACGCGCCATTAAATACATTGGCGTGGCAGCTCGTATGGTGGTGACATCGTAGGTTTCTAAGTGATAGATCACTTCTTTAATCGCATCTAAGCCTTCTTGGAAGGTGAAATGGATCTCATGGTGAATCGTACCAATCGCTTCGGCGACCTTTTTGGCGGCGATTAAATCTGGCGCACCTTCAAGGCCGACAGCAAAAGAATGCAACTGTGGCCACCAAGCGTTGGTTTCGCCATCGTCTTCAATGCGGCGTTTAGCAAAGGTTTGCGTCACGGCGGAAATGATCGATGAATCTAAGCCGCCTGATAGCAACACACCATAGGGCACGTCTGACATTAATTGGCGTTTAACCGCTGCTTCTAATGCGTCACGCAATTCTTCTTGGCTGGCTGGGTTATCTTTAACCGCATCATAGCTTTGCCAATCGCGGCTATAGTATTTAACGGCTTCACCATCTTTTGAATACAGATACTGGCCCGGTAAGAACTCTTCTACCGTTTTACACACTGGCATCAGCGCTTTCATTTCAGAGGCCACATAGAAGTTACCCGCAGCGTCACGGCCTGTGTATAGCGGGATGATACCCATGTGATCGCGGCCGATAAGGTATCTGTCTTGGGCTTTGTCATATAACACAAAGGCGAAGATACCGTTTAATTTATCAAGGAAGTCAGTGCCATATTCTTGATACAGCGCCAGAATGACTTCACAGTCAGAGTTGGTTTGATAGCTGTACTTATCGCCTAGCTGGGCTTTCAATTCTTTGTGGTTATAGATTTCGCCGTTGACCGCAAGGATCAAACTGCCATCTTCGGTCAGCAGTGGCTGAGCACCGTGTTCAATGTCAACAATGGCTAAACGTTCGTGGGCAAGAATTGCCTTATCACTGGCATAAATACCTGACCAGTCAGGGCCACGGTGGCGCATTAGCTTAGACATTTCTAGCGCGACTTGGCGCAGTTCTTTGGCATCAGATTGGATATCTAAAATCGAAAAGATTGAACACATAGTACAACTCCCACACTGTCTGTCATTTGAGGATGTCTCAATTGAGGTTTAATGTGCCAGCTATTTAGCGTTTTGCCAAACACTATTTTTGATGTTTTATCTGTTTATTGGTATTTTTGTTGATTTAGATGTTTATGTTTAGTGCTTTTATTTGGGAATAATTCATTTAATTTGCGTTATTTTTGATGATTCGTTTTTATTGTCTGATTTGGTGTGAGGGGTTTTGGGGAATTCACAATGTGTTTTAAAAAAGTATCGATGATAGAAAAACCGCTAAAAAGACCTTAAATAATGAGTTGTCCCGTTTAAGTGTTTTATTTTTAATCAATTAATGCGCTGAGTTTGACATCAACCAATGGCATAAGCCTATTCAGAATGGTGTTGTGGGATGGATATTTCGCGATAACGGCATTTTTTATGAGCTGAAAACAAAAAAGCACGTGAATGGTTCACGTGCTTGTAGGTCTTGTTTGGCGCTTTGGCTGGCGGAGGAGGCGCTTTATTTCAAGCAGACGTCAATAAGAGATGACTAACGCAACTGTCTCTCGCAAGAAGCCACTGACTTAGCCTGTTATTTTGCGTCCGTTACAAGCGTCGTTTTGGCTGGGCGCAGGCTATTGAATTCTGTACCTTGATAGTATCCCGGCCAATCTTTACTGTTGCCCAATGTGCGTGTGACTTGGTAGTAGATTTGCAAGTCTTGCAGCGCGCCGCTTAAATCCCAGTCTTCACGGTATTCATCGCAGACATTGTGATAACAGCCCTTCATTGTCGCTTGCATCTGGGTTTTATAAGCACCCGTGGCTTCATCAACGGGGTTGCTACCGCCGCCAGCAAAGACCGCTGGCACGCCTAGTTTGGCAAAGCTGAAATGATCTGAACGGAAGAAACCGCCCGAAGCGGGATTTTTCTCACCCATGGCGATGCGGTTTTGTTGTTTCGCCGCATCGATAAGATAAGTTTCTAACTCAGACTTACCTTTGCCGACGATGGTAAAGTCATTGGTTTTGCCGTAGATATTGGTGCTGTCGAGGTTTAACACTGCCACGGTTTTGTCGATAGGATAAAGTGGATTGGCGGCGTAATAGCGTGAACCGAGTAAGCCCTGTTCTTCACCTGTGGTAGCGATAAAGGTAACCGAGCGCGCTAAACCATGGCCTTGTTTGGCATTGTCGGCTAATTGTCTGGCGATTTCGAGAATGCCAGCAGTGCCTGAGGCATTATCCATGGCGCCGTTATAAATCTGATCGCCTTCTTTCCTCTCGTCTTTACCTATGTGATCCCAATGGGCGGTGTAGAGGATTTGCTCGTCGGCTTGTGTGCTGCCGGGGAGTGTGGCGACCACATTGTAGCTATTCGCGTATTCGGCTTTATTTTTAAAGGCGATGTTGGCCGTTTGTTCAAGGGATAAATTGATTGAGCTGTCGGCGGCGCGCGCCATTAAATTAGGCAGTGATAAACCGGCTTTATCGAACAGTTGTGTAGCCGCGTCCAGTGTAAGCCAGCCTTCGACTTGGATACGGCTATCTTGTTCTGCTTTACTGAAGACCAGATCTTGCTGTGGTCCAGTCCAACTATTTTCTATCACGGACCAAGGGTAAGAGGCGGGCTCGGTATCATGGATAATCAGTGCGCCGAGTGCGCCTTGACGACTGGCCTCTTCAAATTTGTAGCTCCAACGGCCGTAATAGGTCATGGCTTTGCCGTTGAATTTACCCGAGTCAGGGCGAGCAAAGCCGGGATCGTTCACTAAGATCACCGCGATTTTGCCTTTCATGTCGAGATCTTGGTAATCATTCCAACCATATTCAGGGGCGTTCACCCCATAGCCGACGAAGACTAATGGTGCGTTCTCAATACTAATACCACCGTTATCGTGGCGACTGCTGAGCACCAGATCTTTTCGGTATTTAAAGGGTAATCCTGCCAGCGTAACTTGCTGCGCTTCATCTGCTGTATAGCTCACCATAGGCACTGGTTGTAAAAAGCTGCCTTGGTACGCGCCCTTGAGTCCCATCTCTGTAAAGGCTCTGGTCAAATAATCCAAGGTGAGTTTTTCACCGTGAGTGGTGGGCGCACGGCCTTCAAATTCATCGGATGATAGGGCTTTAATATCATTTCTAAAGCGCGCTTCATTAAACTGCACTGGTTTGAGTTCAGCCAAAGTGCTGTTGCCATCAGGCTCTGATACATTTGGACTACAGGCACTGAGCATGGCCAACGCACAGAGTGGATACAGACGTCGCATAGGTTAATCCTACTGTTGTTTTAATTAAGGTATTTTAGATTTATGTTAATCAATCAGAAGCGAGACTTATCATGAAGCAAGCCGCGGTGAGCCACAAGGTTGAGAAGAAGGTGAATATGTTACTTAATGTTGCTTTACCCTATGCAATACGCCTTTGGGCGAGGCGTGTTGCATAGGTAATGTTTAAACGACTGGCAAGGATGAATTGCTAGACGTAGGATTAGACATCTGTTTAAACAACGTCGATATCGCCAGCGCAGGCAAACACATGGTTCGGGCGGAAGGGTTCTTTGTCGATATCTTCGAGCTTACTCACGCCACTGGTGACCAGAATGGTTTCAAGCCCTGCTTGGAAGCCCGCCAAAATATCGGTACGCATATTGTCGCCTATGATGACAGTGTCTTCCGAGTGCCCATCGATATGATTAAGTGCAGAGCGAATAATCCAAGCGCTCGGTTTGCCCACGTAGAAAGGTTTTTTACCGGTAATACGCTCAATAGGTGAACAGAGTGCACCACAGGCTGGGCTGTAGGCTGGACCGTGGGTATCGGGATTGGTGGCAATAAAGCGCGCGCCGCGTGCGATGAAGCCTGCCGCTTTATGGATCATCTCCCAGTTGTAGGAGCGGGTTTCACCGACAATCACAAAATCGGGGTTAATATCGGTAATGGTAAAGCCTGCTTTGTAGAGTTCGTGGGTGAGGGCGCCTTCGCCAATGACATAGGCCTTGCTGCCTTCTTGGTGTTTTAAAAAGTCGGCGGTGGCCATGGCGGAGGTGTAAAAACATTCTTCAGGAATATCAATACCGGCGGCACTTAAACGGTTTTGCAGATCCTTACCCGTTTGTACGGGATAGTTAGTCAATATCACTAACGGATTGCCTTGCTCTAAAATGCGCTGGATAAATTTGTCGCTGCCGGGGATCAGTTTATTGTCGTGCAGTAGTACACCATCGATATCGCAGATAATATTTTTCATCTAATAGTCTCTTGTCATGCCGATCAAAAATCACTTTTTCGTTAAGTTATCTAATGCCACATTGCCTAAGAAAACAATGCTTTTGTGGAAAATAGTTAAAAAAATAGAGACCCTAAGGTCTCCATTTGTGATCTCGCTACCATTGCTTTAAAGCGAAACTAATCAGGCGCGTAACCGCTTGGGCCGATAAGGTTGCCATCGAGATAGGCTTGGCCATTTTGCATGTTAAGACGTTGCTGACTAAACCATTTCACCACGAGCGGATAAATAGCATGTTCTTGCTCATGCACGCGGGCGGCGAGCATATCAGCCGTATCGTCTTCATAAACAGGCACTTTGGCCTGTAATATCACTGGGCCAGCATCCAGCTCTGGCGTGACAAAATGCACGCTGGCACCATGTTCGCTATCGTTTGCGTCTATGGCACGTTGATGGGTGTTTAAGCCAGTGTATTTAGGTAGCAGCGAAGGATGAATATTGATCATGCGACCTAGGTAATGATTCACGAAATCATCGGTTAAGATCCGCATAAATCCCGCCAGCACGATTAAATCGGGCTGATACTTTTCAATCACTGTCATTAAACGTGCATCGTATTCAGAGCGAGATTCACCTTGGTGAGCTATCACGCAGCTGGTATCAATTTCGCCATGATGGGCGCGCACTAGGCCATAGGCATCAGGTTTATTACTGATGACTCCGACAACTTCGGCCTGCAGATTATCGTCGCAACCGTCGATAACCGCTTGCAGGTTACTGCCATTTCCGGAAATTAATACAACTACACGACAGCTCTGGGGCATTACAGGATCTCCACTTGCTCTTCATTGCCTTCACGATGTGCGATAGCACCGATAAGCCATGCTTGTTCGCCTTCTACAGCCAGTAATGCAAGTGCTGCATCCACTTTATCGGCTGGCAGCGCGACTAACATGCCGACGCCACAGTTGAAGGTGCGATACATTTCGTATTCTGCAATGTTGCCATTTTCCATTAACCAACTGAAAACAGCGGGCCATTGCCATGAATCGCCTTGGATAACCGCTTTTAAATTATCTGGCAGTACGCGTGGGATGTTTTCCCAGAAGCCGCCGCCAGTAATGTGCGCCATCGCATGGACATCAGATGCTTCAATCAGTTTGAGCAATGATTTTACGTAAATTTTGGTTGGCTCAAGTAGATGTTCAATCAGCGGTTTGCCGTTGAGATCTTGTTGAGGGTCTGCTTGGCTCACTTCTAATACTTTACGTACTAAAGAGTAACCATTTGAATGAGGGCCGCTTGAGGCTAATGCAATAAGCGCATCACCCGCTGCCACTTTGCTACCGTCAATAATGTCGGCTTTTTCAACTACACCCACGCAGAAACCCGCTAGGTCGTAATCTTCACCTTCATACATGCCTGGCATTTCAGCGGTTTCACCGCCAATTAACGCACAACCAGATTGGAAACAACCTTCGCCGATGCCGTTGACAACGGACGTTGCCGTTTCAACATCGAGCTTGCCTGTTGCGTAGTAATCGAGGAAAAACAGTGGCTCAGCGCCTTGAACGATCAGATCGTTCACACACATGGCGACTAAGTCTATGCCGACAGTGTCATGTTTTTTATAGTCGATAGCTAAACGTAATTTAGTCCCAACACCATCGGTGCCAGACACTAAAACCGGTTGTTTGTATTTAGTGGGGATTTCACACAAGGCGCCAAAACCACCTAAGTTGCCCATAACTTCTGGACGACGGGTACGTTTAACGGCTGCTTTAATGTTACTTACCAGTGCATTACCTGCATCAATATCAACGCCGGCATCTTTATAGCTCAGTGGGGTAGGTGTGCTCACGGAGGGATCCTCTCGGGTACATCGTTATTGGATTTTATGCGGCGGTATTCTACCAGCTTGTGCTAGGGGTCGAAAGTCATGATTTGGATTTATGCCCCTCGGCGGAGTTTTTTTGGTCTGAATGCGAGATATTCTATTTTTAGAGGTCTTGAGTTTGGTCACAAAATAGTAAATCACAGTAGGTATCTTAGACGATTGGGGATTATTCTTGGGAGATAGCTCACGATTAGACCGAATGGCAAAACTTTCTGTTTTACCTAGTAAACAAATCAACTAGAATCTGAAAAATTTGCCTAAAATAATACGCCGAAAAATAAGCAGGAGAGAAAAATGAAAGTTGTCGAGGTTAAACATCCTTTAGTGCGTCACAAAATCGGTTTAATGCGCGAAGGTGACATTAGCACTAAACGTTTCCGTGAACTAGCCGCCGAAGTGGGTAGTTTATTAACCTATGAAGCTACCGCAGATTTCGAAACTGAAACGGTGACGATTGAAGGCTGGAATGGTCCGGTTGAAGTCGATCAAATCAAAGGTAAGAAAGTCACTGTTGTGCCAATTTTACGTGCGGGTTTGGGCATGATGGACGGCGTACTCGAGCACATTCCAAGTGCGCGTATCTCAGTTGTCGGTATTTACCGTGATGAAGAGACCCTTGAGCCAGTGCCTTATTTTGAGAAGCTGGCCAGCGACATGAACGAGCGTATCGCCTTAGTTGTCGACCCAATGCTCGCGACTGGTGGTTCTATGATTGCGACCGTTGATTTATTGAAAAAGCGCGGTTGTACTTCAATTAAGGCCTTAGTGCTAGTGGCTGCGCCTGAAGGCATTAAAGCCTTAGAAGCGGCGCATCCGGATATTGAATTATATACTGCCGCTATCGATAGATGCTTAAACGAGAAAGGTTATATCCTGCCAGGTCTGGGTGATGCGGGCGATAAAATCTTTGGTACTAAATAGCCAAAGTTGCTAAATAATCAGAGTTGATGATGCTCAATTGAGCGGATGTGGTCAGTAAGGGAGCCTAGGCTCCCTTTTTGTTTTTGTTCAACACAATAATAACAACTTTATCTTAAGCTGCTAAAGTTTAGGACAAGGTAAATAATAATTATCTATTGAAGTTGTTTTTATTGGCTTATTTTGCAATGTTATTGATCGCACTTTACGTTTTGTGCAAGGTACATTGTCGGTAGAACAGGGATTAAGAGGAATTATGGGAAATTCGGCTCTCAACTGGTTATTATTGCGTCGATCATTTGAATTTGCGACCCTCTTGTTTGTCGTACTCCTACTTATTCTATTACCGTTTAAAATCGATAGAGAGCATAAATCCTTTGTGTCTTTTGTAAAAAACGAGCAACTTACACCGAGTTATATTGAACTGCTTGGTAAAAGCTTATCTCTGCACGATATTATTGATTTCAATAAATCCTCTTTAGCGCTTTTTCAGCTTGACCCTTCTAGATTAATGCTGCCGCAAGGGGGAGTGCTTTCCGCAGAAGAAGAGCAAGTATTACGCTATTTTGATTATCTCTATTCCAGTAAAACCAGTAAAAAGACCAATGTCGAAGATATATTCCTGTATGTGGGACTTTATCGCAGTGATGCCATGTATTTTGCCTCCCCAATTCCTGAGGACGTAAAAGCGCGGCTGATTAAAGACCGTACTTCAACGAATGAGTTTTGTCAGAGTCTGCACTATTGCGCGAAAGACGCGACCCCAGAGTCCTTAGCCGATGGAATCGTATTATCCATTCCTTATCAAGATGAAGTCAGTGGAAAAGTCATTTTATCGATGGCATCACCGATTTCATCATCTAATGATCCTAATCATTTCATCGGTGATGTTATTGCCGACACGGCTCTAATGACGTCGGTTTTTATGCGTAATAAACATGTTGAATTGCAGAAAACGGATTATGGTACTGAGTTGGTGATCACGACAGATAGCCTTTGGGCTGAATTGACGCCGGAGTTCTTGTTTTATTCGATGACAAATCATTTAGATAACATGACTTCACTGACATATAAAATCAGTATATTTCGTTTCATTGTGTGGAATTTGCCCCTGTGGTTTTTGTTATCTATCATGATCTTCTTCGTTCAAATTAATATCAATCGTTTTAGGAAACTTCGTACTGAGCGTCAACGGTTTAGTGAAGCGATGTTATTGGATGCTTTTACTCGAACCTATAATAAGAAAGTCTATGAGACCACACTGTTTGATGTCGCAACTAAGGGGCATTACGCGGTGATCTGCGTGGATGGCGACAAAATCAAAACCATTAATGATACCTATGGGCATAAACTCGGGGATATGGCGATCATGCAAATTGTTGATGCGATGCGCAGTGTATTTCGAGAAAATGATTTGTTAATCAGAACCGGCGGTGATGAGTTTGTCGTCATCTTGGCTAATTGTACTTTTGAACGGGCCTTATTGTTGGCTGAACATTTACGTCAGGCGGTCGCAGAGCGGCAGTTTTTAAATGTGCTGACAGTCTCCTGCGGTGTAGCTGATTCGCAAGACTATGCTAACTTTGAAGCAGTACTGCAAGCGGCGGATAAAGCGCTGTATGAGGATAAAAAGAATAAGCAAGGAAGTCGCAAACTTGACCCGACACCTTGATTATCACGTTCATTATTACGTGAGTTATTACGTTAGTTATCGAGTGAATCACTGAGTTAACCAGCAGCCCGCAATAAAAGTGAATACCCGCGATAAAAAACAGCGCGGAGAATGCCGCGCTGTTGTTACTTTCTAATACGGTAATGTAAACATCTGCGATAACACTTACAACACCATTGCTGCAATCCAACCAAACACTAATAGTGGAATATTGTAGTGGATAAATGTTGGGATCACGCTGTCACGAATGTGATCGTGTTGACCATCGGCATTCAAACCTGCAGTGGGACCTAAGGTGGAATCTGATGCTGGCGAGCCCGCATCACCCAGCGCGGCGGCAGTGCCAACTAACGCGATTGTGGCCGCTACTGAAAAACCAAAACTTAATGCCAATGGTACATATATCGTCGCGATAATTGGAATGGTGGAGAAAGACGACCCAATTCCCATAGTGATCAGTAGCCCAACCAGTAGCATCAAAAAGGCTGCGAGGGCTTTATTATCCCCAATGATGTCGCTAAGCGAGGCCACAAGCGTACCCACTTCACCGGTTTCTTTCACTACAGCGGCAAAGCCTGCGGCTGAAATCATGATAAAGCCGATATTGGCCATCATTCGCACACCTTGGTTGAAGATATCTTGGTCGGCGACATGCTTCAAGGCACCCGAAAAACTGAAAATCATGAAGCCGACTAAGGCGCCAAAAATCATAGAGTCAGTTTCAAGTTGTACGATGAGAGTGGCTAATATTGCCAGTGCAGCAATGATGATATTGCGTTTGTTGAGATTTTCTTCAGGTTCAGCGACCAACACTTTTGCCTCGTCGTAAGTCCGAGGTTTACGGTAACTGATGAATACTGCAGTGAGTAACCCTACGACCATACCCGCGGCAGGGATTAACATGGCTGGCGGAATTTGCTCGCGAGCAGCGGCTAAGCCATTGCTGGTTAAGTTGGAAAGCAGAATATCATTTAAGAAAATGCCACCAAACCCAATCGGTAAAATCATATAGGTGGTGACTAGGCCGAAGGTGAGAACACAAGCCACAAGGCGACGGTCGATGTTCAGTTTGGTCATCACATGTAAGAGTGGTGGCACTAAAATCGGAATGAAGGCGATATGGATCGGTAAAATATTCTGTGAAGCCATCGACATGACGAGTAGCGATAACAGCAGTAACCAGCGTACCCAGTTAGTGTTAGTGGGATTAGGATCTTGTCCAAGGCTACTAATGATGCTTCTAGAAATCAGCGTCGTTAAGCCTGAATGCGATAGTGCGACAGCGAAGGCGCCTAATAATGCATAACTGAGCGCAATTTGTGCGCCGCCACCTAAGCCTGTATTAAAGGCATCTATAGTTTGGTGCAGATCCATTCCGCCTACCAATCCCGCCACGAGGGCGCTCACGGTCAGGGCAATAACCACATTCACCCTAGCTAAACTGAGTGCTAACATTAAGCACACTGCAATTACGACTGCATTCATTATCAATTTTCTTAATTCTTTAAGCCAAAGGAGCTATTTTCGACTGCAAAGGCAGTGGATGTCCAGTTTGCCGAGGGCTTATCTGAAAAATATCTGAAAATGTGATCATGCTGGGTTTTGTCTGTTAGCCGAATGTGGATTGCTCCGCACACAGGATACGCAGATTGCTCTATCCTTAGTCAGGCAAAACGGAAATACCCTTGAAAAATGTGATATTGGTCTTAAATAGGTTGTAAGGCACAGCACACGACTTATAATGCCTAAGGATTTGATTGGTAAGAACACCTTTTAATCAGTAAGGATTTAACTTGACCTAGGTTGAGAACATACTGGCTAGAAGGCATCTTGCCTTACACTTAGTTCAACTCATAGATGGAGATATAAAATGAGCGTATTAGTAGGCCGTCAGGCTCCTGATTTTACTGCTGCAGCTGTATTAGGTTCTGGCGAAATCGTTGATAGCTTTAACTTGACTGCAGCCATCAAAGGCAAACCAGCCGTCGTATTCTTCTATCCACTTGACTTCACTTTCGTTTGCCCATCAGAGTTGATCGCTTTTGATCACCGTATGGAAGAGTTCACTAAGCGTGGCGTAGAAGTGATTGGTGTGTCTATCGATTCTCAGTTTACCCACAATGCATGGCGTAACACCCCAGTTGAAAAAGGCGGTATTGGCCAAGTTAAATACACGCTAGTGGCTGATGTTAAACATGAAATCTGTAAAGCATACGATGTTGAGCATCCAGAAGCGGGTGTGGCTTTCCGTGGTTCATTCTTGATCGACAAAGAAGGCATGGTTCGTCATCAAGTCGTTAACGATCTGCCATTAGGCCGTAACGTTGATGAAATGCTACGTATGATCGATGCACTGCAATTCCATGAAGAGCACGGTGATGTTTGTCCTGCTGGTTGGGAAAAAGGCGATAAAGGTATGAATGCAAGCACTGAAGGTGTTGCTGCTTACCTGTCTGAAAACGCAAGCTCACTGTAATTAGTACTTTTCTAATCACAGTCGCCTGTTAAATGAAAAAAGCTGCCAATGGCAGCTTTTTTGTTTTTAAATGGCTTAAGATCTAGTGAGAACCGCTAAATTTATGCCTCAGTACCACTTGCATCCTGCGCATCCACAGCCAGTAATGGCCAGCCACCTAATGATTTCCAACGATTCACGATATGACAAAAAAGCTCCGCGGTACGTTCGGTATCATATAGCGCCGAATGGGCTTCTTTATTATCGAAGGGAATACCCGCCATAATGCATGCCTTGGCAAGTACGGTATGACCAATGGCGAGTCCGGCGAGCGTTGCTGTGTCAAAGGTGGCAAAAGGATGAAACGGCGAGCGTTTTAAGTCGCAACGTTCTATCGCCTTACTCACAAAACCATGATCGAATGCCGCATTGTGCGCCACTATGATACTGCGATGGCAGTCGGAGGCTTTTTGGGCTTTCTTCACGGCTTTAAATATTTCTAAAAAGGCTTCTTTTTCGCTCACCGCTCCCCGTAACGGATTAGTGGGATCAATACCGTTGAACGCTAACGCTTCGGGTTCTAAATTTGCGCCTTCAAAGGGCTCAATGTGGAAGTGTAGGGTTTTATCGATTCCTATCACACCTTCATTGTCCATTTTTAGTAGGGTGACGGCAATTTCTAGCAACGCATCGGTTTGAGAGTTGAAGCCCGCAGTTTCGACATCAATGACTACGGGAAAGTAGCCTCGAAATCGGTATTTCAATTTGTTCGCGTCGCAAATGTCACTCATAAAGTACTCAAGAAAATTCACAGGGCGCTATTATGCTAAATGTGTTGGGGTGTGTCATGCTTGATTGGTGGTTTTATGAGCTAAAGGAACTAAATAGTTTGCCGATAAAGCCATGTAACCGATTAAACATGAGTAAAGGCTATGTGGCGAAAACTGATATTAGTATCAATTTTATGCGTTCCAGCAACTGCAATGGCAGAGTTGCGCCATTATGTCGCCTCTTTAAGTGATTCTCAGTGGCGAGTGAGTGAAAATACTCCCATCGTCTGTCGCCTTGAGCATGATATTCCTTCTTACGGTAAAGCAATTTTTACCAGTGAAGCGGGTAAACAGCAGAATATGACTTTTACCTTAGATATGTGGGTAAAACCTGATCAAGTGACGCAGGCGAAATTAATTAGCCGTGCGCCACAGTGGCGTCCTGGTGTGGTATCGAAAGAGATCACTTCATTACATTATCAAAAGTACTTTAACGGGGAAGTGCCTAAGCGCGCAGCTTGGTCTATGTTAGCAGAGTTGAGTCGCGGTATGGAACCAACGTTCTACTATGCTGATTGGTATAATGAGTCGAATAAGATAGCTGTGGGTTTGTCTTCAGCTAATTTTGGCCGTAAATATACTGAGTTTAAAGCTTGTCTAGCGCATTTATTGCCCTATAGCTTTGAAGATATTGCTTTTACTGTATTAAATTACGATGAAGGCGGTACCGATTTAACTCGTTTCTCCCAGCAACAACTGTCTCGGGTGCAAGAATATTTAGCCTATGATCCCTTGGTAGAGTTAGTGCTGGTGGATGCGTATACCGACAGTTATGGTGGCCGTTCAGTAAACCAGAAAGTGTCGGATACACGAGCTGCGTCGGTAAAAGAGTTCTTTGTTGCCAGTGGTATTCCTCAAGATCGTATTGTCACATTCGGGCATGGTGAGCGTCGTCACGTGGCCTCCAATGATGATATGGATGAAAGGGCGCGTAACCGTCGTGTTGTTATACGGATCAGTAAACCTTTGTAGTGTTTGTTTTACCTAGGTTTTAAGTATTTTTCAATGCCAAGTTTATGACTTGGCATTGTCGTTTTTAAAAGAAGGAGAGTTCAGGCAGTATGCCACTTTAATCGAATGATTCGCTCAATTTGCGCGTATGGGTAAAAATAATGAGATTTTTTAATTTGTAGATATGACATATCTACCTCAACAAGTACTGCAGAAAGCGAGAGTGGGATAAGTACGAGTAATATAGATGAAGTATAAAACTTGGCCGTTGCAATAATCAGGATAGTGTTTGAAATGCTAAAAAAAAGCCCGCTTAAACTAAGCGGGCCGCAAAAATAATGCATTTGCAATCAACAAATTGAAGGAAGGAAGTCAAGCATAAGAACCAGAAAAGAAACTGAAGTGTTGGGAACACACCAGTTTAAAAGTTCTTTGTTTTCGATATCTGCAAGCAGTTATCTCCTGAAAACAAGCACATTCTATTGGGAAACCTGTTGTAAAACAAACGAGAAAAATTGCCCATAAACATTAGTAATTCTAATGGCTATAAAGGTGACTTATATCACTTAAGTCACTATTTACCTTGATTAATAACTTATAACTCACTATTAATGCATAATAATACACTTCAATAAGCTTATCCTTGCTGCTATTTTGTTAAATTCACGATACAGCTTAAAAAACTTCATATTAAGTTACGCCATTGCCATGATTTTTTTTGCTTGTATAGTACTTGCTGAAAAGGCCTTAAGCCCGAAACCATAAGAAGGACGACAACACGATGGCATTAAGATTTCGCCTTGCAAAGCAAGGTTTGTTAGTGGCCACATTGGGGATGGCACTCGGTGCCTGCCAAAGTGGCAATGCACCTGAGCAAAATTCGACTGAGCAGGCAAGCGCAACTAAACTCGTTTACCCTGTTACTGAAAAAGATGACCTCGTCGAAACCATTCATGGTGTCGCAGTGGCCGACCCTTATCGTCATCTGGAGGCCAATACGCCTGAAACTGAAGAGTGGGTAAAAGAACAACAAGACTTTGGTCAAGCCTACCTCGCTAAGATCCCCAATAAACAAGCTGTGGTCGAACGTATTACAGAACTTTGGAATTACGAAAAAGTCTCTGCTCCGTTTGAAAACGGCGACAATCAATTTTACTACCGTAATGATGGCCTACAGGCGCAATCGGTTTTGTACGTTAAAGGTTTAGATGGTGTTGAAAAGCCTGTTCTTGACCCAAATAAACTGTCTGCGGATGGTACTGTTGCCTTATCCGGCGTTGCTGTGAGTAATGACGGTAAAATTTTAGCTTATGGCGTTTCAAATTCTGGCTCAGATTGGCAGCAATGGCAGTTCGTTGATATCGCAACCGGTAAGAAACTGGCCGATGAACTGAAATGGATTAAATTTTCTAGCGCAGTGTGGGATAAAGAAAACCAAGGCGTGTTTTATGCCCGTTATGATGCCCCAGCAGGGGGTGATGTCTTAGCTGACGTTAATTTTAACCAAAAAGTGTATTATCACAAATTAGGTACAGACCAACATCAAGATCTATTGATTTATGAGCGTCCACAGAATAAAGATTGGGGCTTTGGTATTGATGTCTCTGAGAAAGGTGAATACTTATTACTGTCGATTTCTCAAGGTACGGATAAGCGTAATCGTTTCTTCTATAAATCGTTATTTGAGCCTAAATCCCAAGTGGTGGAATTGATCCTCAAATTAGAAGCTGAATATGAGTTTCTCGGTAATGATGGTTCAGTGTTTTATTTCAAAACCGATTTAGAGGCGCCTAATGGTAAAGTGATTGCGATTGACACCCGCAATAGTGATAAATCGCAATGGCAAACGATTATTCCTGAGTCTAAAGATCCGATTAATAATGTCGCCATTATTAATGACCATTTAGTGGTGAGTTATTTACATGATGTGTTAGGTCAATTATCGATTTACAGTATGGGTGGTCAGAAGCGTCAAGATGTGACATTGCCTGGTCTTGGCAATGTGGCAGGGCCTTTTGGTAAAGCCAGCAAAGATTATTTCTATTATGTGTTCAATAGTTATATTCAGCCTGAAACCACCTATAAGTTTGATTTTAAAACTGGTGGTTCAACTGTCATTGCTAAACCCAAAGTCTCGTTTAATCCCGATGACTATGTTTCTGAGCAGGTTTTCTATAGTAGCAAAGACGGTACGCGTGTGCCTATGATGCTCTCCTATAAAAAGGGCTTAGTGAAAAACGGTCAAAATCCGACATTACTTTATGCCTATGGTGGTTTTGCCATTTCGATGACACCACGTTTTAGCCCTGCCAATATCGCTTGGTTAGACATGGGCGGCATTTATGCTGTGCCGAGTTTACGTGGCGGTGCTGAGTATGGCGAAAGCTGGCATCAAGCGGGGATGTTCGACAAAAAGCAAAATGTGTTTGATGACTATTATGCTGCTGCGGAATATCTGGTAAGCGAAAAATACACCAACAGCTCTAAACTCGGTGCCTATGGCCGCAGTAATGGTGGTCTGTTGATGGGCGCTGCTGTGACTCAACGTCCTGAACTTTTTGCTGCCGTATTACCTGCCGTGGGCGTGTTGGATATGCTGCGTTTCCACAAGTTCACTATTGGTTGGGCTTGGACGAGTGAATACGGCAGTGCCGATAAAGCAGAGCAATTCCCTGCGCTATTGGCTTATTCGCCCTATCACAATGTAAAAGCGCAAGCTTATCCTGCGACTATGGTAATGACAGCGGATCATGATGATCGTGTTGTGCCATTACACAGTTTCAAGTTTGCGGCCATGCTGCAGGAGAAGCAGCTGGGCAATAAACCAGTCATTATGCGTATCGAGTCAAATGCTGGTCATGGAGCGGGTAAGCCCACGGCGATGAAGATCGACGAATTTGCCGACATCTACAGTTTCTTGTGGCAGAGTTTTGGCTTAACCTTGCCACAAGCTATCGCAAAATAACTAACTATGTTAATAAAATGGGGTCGTTTGACCCCATTCTCTTTTACAATTGCCCCTATTCATCTGAAACCCGCGCTATTCCTATCTATATCTTCATCGGGTCATTCACAAGTCTTGTTTCCCTAGGTATAGTAAGCGTCAATTTTTCAACCAAAATTTGCTTATTTTCAAATGATGTTTCATTGGCCAATTTCAGTCTATTACGAAGACACCGATGCTGGTGGCGTTGTCTATCATTCGAACTACCTCAACTTTTTTGAGCGCGCGCGAACCGAGTGGCTAAAAGCCCTTGGCGTGAGTCAGACTGCGTTATTAGCCGACGACACTGCTTTTGTCGTAAAGCGTGCGGAACTCGATTTTCGCAAAGCAGCACGTTTTGAACAGAACCTTATTGTTGAAACTAAGGTCATAGAGTTGAAAAAGGCCTCGTTGATCTTTCATCAACGCTTGGTCGATAAACAGGGAGACTGTTATTGTGAAGGCACAGTGCTGGTTGTTTGTGTTGCGCTATCACGTATGCGTCCCCGAGCTATTCCCTTAAATATTGTGCAGGAGTTTGACAGTGCAAGCTGATATGTCGATTGTTGGGTTATTTTTACAAGCCAGTTTATTAGTGAAATTTGTTATGTTCACTTTACTTTGCTTGTCGGTGATGTCTTGGACGGTGATTTTACAACGCCGTAGCTTACTGACATCCGCAAAAAGTAAATCGGCGAAGTTTGAAGACAAATTTTGGTCAGGTGTTGATTTAAACCGTTTGTATAAAGAATTATCATCTCGTCCAGATAATAGCGGTTTAGAGTCATTATTTGTGACTGGCTTTAAGGAATATTCACGCTTGAATAAATTAAATAGCAAAGTGCCCGATGCCGTCATGGATGGTACATCGCGAGCTATGCGTGTGACCTTGTCTCGCGAAATGGAAAAGTTAGAAGCTAACTTACCGTTATTAGCTACGATTGGTTCGACTAGCCCTTATATCGGTTTATTTGGTACTGTATGGGGGATCATGAATTCTTTTATCGCTATTGGTTCGATGGAAAACGCGACCTTAGCTATGGTTGCCCCCGGTATTGCTGAAGCTTTGATTGCAACGGCTATGGGTCTATTTGCTGCAATTCCAGCGGTAATTGCGTACAACCGTTTCTCGACTCAAGTCGATAAATTAGAAATGGCTTACGCAAACTTTATGGAAGAGTTCTCCAGCATTTTGCATCGCCAAGCATACAGTGAGAAGGAAGGGGCATAATGCAACCAGCTTATCAGCGCAAACGTCGCCGCCCCGTTGCTGAAATCAACGTGGTGCCTTATATCGACGTCATGCTCGTGCTGTTAATTATTTTTATGGTAACAGCACCCATAGTGACCCAAGGGGTCAAAGTTGAGCTGCCTCAAGGGGCGGCAGAAGTTTTACCCAATGACAGTAAACCGCCCATTGTTGCTTCAATCGATGGTGATGGTGATTACTTCCTCAATAAAGGCGGTTCAACGAATGTGCCTATGGATTTGGAAGAATTGGCAACGGAAGTGGCTGCACTTATCGTGACTGAACCTGAGCGTCCTGTTGTGGTTAAAGCCGATAGAAATATTCCTTACGATAAAGTGATTCAGTTGATGGTGACACTGCAGCAAGCTGGCGTGCCATCAGTCGGTTTGATGACGGATTCACCCAAGGAGAAATAGGTGGCAGATAAGTCAAATGTAACATTACCTCTGTCAATTTCAGCGGGTATTCATATTGGCGTGATAATTATTCTGGCGTTAGGAATAGATTTTTCTCACAAACCTGAGCCTATGCAACAAGTTAGCGCACCAGCAATCAAAGCTGTTATGGTTGATCAGCAAAAAGTGGCTAATCAAGTTGAGAAACTTAAGCAAGAAAAGCGTGATGCCGAACGCCGTGAGCAAGAACGTCAAGCCGAGCTTGAACGCAAAGCTCAAGAAGCGAAACAGGCACGCGAGCGCGAACAAGCTCAGATTAAACAGCTAGAGCAAGAACGTAAGCAGCAGGAAATTGAGATTCAAAAAGTCAATGAAGCGACCAAACTAGCCCAGGTGAAACAGCAGCAGGAAAAGGAAAAGGCGGTCAAAGCCGAAGCCGACCGTAAGCTGAAAGAGCAGGAGCGTAAGGTTGCTGAAGACGCCGCACAAAAAGCCGCTGAAAAACGTAAGGTTGAAGAAGCTGCTGCAGTGAAAGCTGAAACTGACCGTAAGCAAAAAGCAGATGCGGAAGCTAAAGCAGATGCCAAAGCTAAAGCAGATGCTAAAGCTAAAGCAGATGCCAAAGCTAAAGCGGATGCTAAAGCTAAAGCAGATGCTAAAGCTAAAGCAGATGCTAAAGCTAAAGCGGATGCTAAAGCCCTTGCCGATCAAGAGCAGGAAATGGCTGATGCATTAGCGGCTGAGCAAGCGGCGCTGTCGCAAACCATGAATAAGCAGATGCAGAGTGAAGTCGGTAAGTATCAGGCAATGATAAAATCAACTATTCAACGTAATTTGGTAGTGGATGAATCTATGCGTGGAAAGACTTGTACTGTCTCTGTGCGTTTAGCGAATGATGGGTTTGTGATCAGCAGCCAAACAAAAGGTGGTGATCCCAACGTTTGTCGTGCAGCAAAAGCGGCGATTTTGAAAGCGGGCAAACTGCCTGTGTCTCCGGATCCTGCGGTTTATAACTTGATGAAAGAAATTAACTTAATCGTTGAACCAACGTTTAATTAAAGGAGCACCATGAAAATATTGGCAAAATGGTTAGCACTGGCAGTTCTGCTGTGCACCACCCCCGCGAAAGCGGCATTGGATATTGTGATTACAGAAGGTGTTGACGCAGCGCGTCCCATCGCTGTGATGCCTTTTGTATGGCAAGGTCCTGGCGCACCGCCACAAGCGATTGCTGATGTGGTGATGTCTGACTTAGCTCGTAGCGGTACCTTTAAACCTTTAGACGAGCTCGGACTACCTCAGCGCAATATTGGTGCTTTGGCTCAGTTTCAACCTAGTTCATGGTCTAGCGTTGGCGCAGAAGCTGTGGTGTTAGGTACTGTGAAACCTTACGGAACCGATCAGTATTTGGTGAGCTTTGATTTAATCGATTTAGTTAAAGCACAAAACCAAGCATTGAAAGGCTCAGTCAGTGCTACAGAATTTTTGATGGACAGTCGCCAAACTGTGATTTCAGCAGCACAATTTCGTCAATATGGTCATAGAATTAGCGATATCGTCTATGAAAAGTTAACCGGTATTCGCGGTGCATTCTTAACGCGGATCTCCTACGTCGTGGTCAATCATACTCAAAAAGCACCTTATCAGTTGATGGTTGCTGACTATGATGGTTTTAACGAGCAAATGTTACTGCGCTCACCTGAGCCATTAATGTCACCCACTTGGTCGCCTGATGGGCGTCGTTTGGCGTATGTTAGCTTTGAAAATAAAAAAGCAGAGATTTTCGTACAAGACCTTTATACCCAAGTGCGCACTAAAGTGAGCTCTTTCCCTGGTATTAACGGTGCGCCGGCTTTCTCTCCTGATGGCAAATCTTTGGCTGTGACGCTGTCTAAGGATGGTCAGCCTGAGATCTATGTTATCGATATTGCGACAAAAGCGATTAAACGTATTACCAATCACTATGCTATCGATACTGAACCATCATGGTATCCTGATGGAAAGTCGTTGATTTTCACCTCTGAACGTGGTGGTAGACCGCAAATTTATCGCGTAGAGTTAAGTTCAGGTAAAGTGAGTCGTGAAACATTTGAAGGTGAATGGAACCTTGGTGGTTCAATTACGCCAGATGGACGTAGTATGATTTTTGTTAACCGTACTAACGGTAAGTTTAATATTGCGCGTATGGATTTAAATACGCGTTTTATGCAGGTGCTAACCTCTACACGCTTGGATGAATCCCCAAGTGTGGCGCCTAATGGTACTATGGTCATATATGGCACTACACACCAAGGTAAGCAAGTATTGGCAGCTGTTTCTACGGATGGACGCTTTAAAGCGAGATTACCCGTGGGTCAAGGCGAGGTGAAATCACCTTCTTGGTCTCCGTTTCTCTAATGTTATACCTTGATTTAATCACATTTAATTTTATAAGGAACACGTAATGGATCTGAATAAGTTGTTAAAAGCTATGTTGGTAGCACTTCCAATTATGGCTATTAGTGCATGTAGCTCAACTTCAGAATCAGAAACTGATGCAATGGGCTCAACAAACGGTTCAGGTAGCGAACTGAATGGTGGCATTCAAACTGGTGGTGTGGGTGCTATGTTGTCATCTGAAGAGCAGCAACGTCAGCAGTTAGAAGAGTTGAGAAAAGAACACATCATTTACTTCGATTTCGACCGCAGTGAAGTTCAAACTGAATTCGCCGCTGTATTAGAAGCTCATGGTACTTACTTAGTTGAGCACCCAAGTGTGCGCGTACTGATTGAAGGTCATGCGGACGAGCGTGGCACTCCTGAGTACAACATTGCTCTGGGCGAACGTCGTGCTAAAGCCGTTGCTAAATACCTACAAGGTATGGGCGTACAGCCAAGCCAAATGAGCGTAGTCAGCTATGGCGAAGAAAAACCACTTGATTTTTCTCGCACTGATGAAGGTTTTGGCAAAAACCGTCGTGCAGTTTTAGTTTACTAAGATTGAATCTCGGAGAGTAACACAATGAAACGTGCCGTCTTAATTACGGCAATGTTCCTTGGTGCGGGCGCTGCAGTTGCAGCGCCTGCTCCTGTGGAAGATATTGCTGGTGGTTCGGGTGATGACAGACTTGCTCGTATCGAACGTATTGTAAAATCGAGACAACAAAGTGAGCTCGAGATGCAACGTCGTCTTGATACACTGCAGCAGGAAGTTCTCGATTTACGCGGTTTAACCGAACAACAGAATTATCAGATTGAGCAGATGCAAGAGCGTCAGCGTCAGTTATATGATGAGCTTGCTAATTTATCCTCAAAGGCATCTGCCGCACCTGCAGCTGCAGCGACATCAATCCCCTCTGTGGTATCGACCAATGCTGCCGCAAGTAGTTTAAGTGAAACTGCAAGTTATGAAAATGCCGTTAACTTAGTCTTAAAAGAGCGTAAGTATGACGATGCTATTCCTGCCTTCCGTGCTTTTATCAAACAATATCCAGACTCTGTGTATGCTGCGAATGCGAACTATTGGTTAGGACAGCTATTATTTAATAAGAGCGAATTTGCAGAAGCCAAACAAGCCTTCAAAACTGTGGTTGATCGTTTTAGTGATTCTAATAAACGTGGCGATAGTTTAGTGAAGCTTGGCATGATCGCCGAGAAAACCGGTGATAAAGCTGGTGCGATGCAATACTACCAACAAGTTGTCAAAGATTACGCAAACAGCGCCGCAGCACGCATTGCACAGCAGCAACTGGCTGCAATTAAAGCGTAATTAACTAAAAAACATACTCTTAGTCTGTTTTTCATGCAAACGACAAAAAATTGGGAATTTGCGCTTGCATGAGAAGATGAAAAAGGTATTATAGGCGCCCTCAGAGCGGCGAGGTCGTTCGGGGCGTGAAATACCAGTAAATGGGTCGTTAGCTCAGTCGGTAGAGCAGTTGGCTTTTAACCAATTGGTCGAAGGTTCGAATCCTTCACGACCCACCACTTACTCTAATGAATAGAATAAGTTAGTGGTATTTAGTGAGATAGTCAGTAGTACAATGGGTCGTTAGCTCAGTCGCTTTTTATAAAGCTAGGGCAGTTGGCTTTTAACCAATCAGTCGAATGGTTCTAATCCTTAATGACACACCACTTTACTGAAAGTGCATAAATCAGCGCAACACCAGATGGGTCGTTAGCTCAGTCGGTAGAGCAGTTGGCTTTTAACCAATTGGTCGAAGGTTCGAATCCTTCACGACCCACCACTTATTATTCGCATTGTTGATGCCAAAATAAGTGAACATTTTTATCGTAATACCTAGATGGGTCGTTAGCTCAGTCGGTAGAGCAGTTGGCTTTTAACCAATTGGTCGAAGGTTCGAATCCTTCACGACCCACCACTTTACTGAAAGTGCATAAATCAGCGTTATACCTCGATGGGTCGTTAGCTCAGTCGGTAGAGCAGTTGGCTTTTAACCAATTGGTCGAAGGTTCGAATCCTTCACGACCCACCACTTATTATTCGCATTGTTGATGCCAAAATAAGTGAACATTTTTATCGTAATACCTAGATGGGTCGTTAGCTCAGTCGGTAGAGCAGTTGGCTTTTAACCAATTGGTCGAAGGTTCGAATCCTTCACGACCCACCACTTATT
>NZ_JAGTUL010000070.1:0-10079 GCF_018224605.1 Shewanella sp. M16
TTCCAATACTATCTGTTTTAGCAGAAAAGTTTCACGCTCTATTGATTGGCCTTTATGGGGATGATTGCGCTGAATATCTTCGTTATGGGCGATAGCTTGATGAATATTAAGCCATTCAGGCCGCATGCCATTTTTAATCTCATGGGCTTCTAATCGAGTCTCACCTAAACCACGCTCACCCAGTGTGATGTCAATACGGCATACATAACAGAATGACTCCATGTGCACTACATTCGCTCCTTCACGGTACCAAGGTCGAAACTCTTCATAGCGACCAAAGGGCGCTAACACTTGAATGTCTAAGGCACCGGTTTCTTCCTGAAGCTCGCGGATCAGTCCATCTTCGAGACTCTCGCCATCATCAATTCCGCCGCCGGGTAAGCTGTAGTCGCGGTATTTTTGGGTATAAAGCAGCAAAATGTCTTCACCCGATAACACAATCGCGCGGGCAGCTCTGCGATAAAAAACGCGTGCCGTCTGTAGGTTAACCGCTGGATCTTGGGTGGTTCTCAATAAACGCATAGTCGTAGCCATTTGCCGAAAAGGAGTCGAAGCATAAACGAAAATGCGCCAAATGCAGATCAAAAACTGTAGCAGAGGCAATAATCACACTCAGTCCAGTCCGAGTGATTAATAGATTTTAACGATTACAAGATTGATTGTTAACGGTTTATGCTAAAATCGTTTTGCCCATAATATTAACAACGAGATCGCGATGCATCAGCTCTTTCGTCTGATCCTCATCTTAGCTGCTCATCTTTGGTTCTCATCTTAGTTCTCAGCGTAATGCCCAAGCGGAAAAATGCTCAAGCGCATTCAAACTCACTATGCTCACTCAAGAGCTGTGCCAATTGCTGCTGATAGGCGTGAATAATTTCAGGAGTTTGCTTGTGCGCCGGCATGCGTTGGTAATGGCCAATTACCTGCGACAGGTAGCGGTGTGCTCGCGGTAGGTTTGCTTCATCTAACGTCTGCCACATTAACGACCCAGTAGCAGTGATAGGAAGACCATTTGGAGCCGCGATTGTACTGACATGGAGGATTTCGTAGAAACGTTGATTCTCTTCCAATAAGTGTTCCGACTTAAGCCCTAGCCCTAAGGCCGAAAGTGATTGCCTGACATAGTAATTATGATGCACGGGACACAAAATAAACTCGAGGTGCCGCAGTGGGTGTTGAGCTAAAATTGCCCGCACTAATTCCACCAGCAGTTCACCACCCACGCCAGCGATGATAATCAACTGTTTATCTTTGTCACTGGTTTGCTCGAGCGGTAAAGTCGCGACATCAAGGCAATGCACTTGCCACTGACTATGACGACTTAAATTAGGGTCTATGTCCGGGTTTAAGTTTGGATCTAAGTGTGGATTAAGGCCTGATATGTCAGCGGGAAAGAAACGCTGCAACCGCAGTTCAAGCGCCTGCATTAGCGAAGGCACACAATCGACAAAATGCACTTGGCGAGCAACATTCCTTTTTAACAACAGCATACCGAGCAAACCATGATCGCAGCAGCAATCCCAAATATGATCGTAATGACCAGTGATCATGCTGTTTATCTGTTGTAAACGTTGGCTAATTTTCACGGTTTGACCTTACTACTGCGGCTCCAAATACTGTAAATCCCACTGTAAATCCCACGCTAAATTGCATTTTTAAGCAAAAAGAAAGCGCGCAGTTTACCCGAGTCAAAAGCAAACCACATCTTTTGTTCGTGCCCTCGCAGTGCTTCACGTCACGTCTGTTACGCCACGCCTTAATATGCTGAATACGTATGCAGGCCGTTGCGGTTAAAAAGCCATCGCCACTAGTATGCTGTGAGTCACATTAGTTATAAAAACAAGGATCAAGGAATGTTCATCAAGACCAACCCTATTCAGTTCACTCGCAGCGACTTAACTGCCCGTCACGTAACAGATTGCCACTTAACAAACAGCCACACTCGCCAGAGCTCATCGCGACAAAAACTATCGCAAGCGCGATTAAGCCATTCACTTATCGCCCTTGCAGTTACGAGTCTTTTTAGTGCCAACGTATTTGCTAAAACCGTTACCGTCAGCTCACCCAACCAACAAATTCAAATCAGCTTGAGTGACGATACAGGCCGCCCCGAATATAAAATCGATTTTCACGGCAAAACAGTCATAGAACCGAGCCGCTTAGGCTTAGTTTTTCAATCCCTTGGCGAACTCGGTCAAGGATTACAGATAAAAAGCAGCGAGAAAAAAAGTGCCGATGAAAAGTGGCAACAACCTTGGGGCGAACAGGAATGGATCCGCGATCAGCACAATCAACTGACTGCAGTATTAAGTAATGGCAAGGTGCAACTCGAAATCGAATTTAAAGCCTTTGACGATGGGATTGGCTTTCGCTATCACTTAGCCCCACAAGCTGCCCTGCCCGCCAATTCGCCGCTATTAATCACTGACGAGTTAACCGAGTTCAATGTCGGCAAAAGCGATAAAGCTACAGCATGGTGGATCCCTGCCCGCGGCTGGAATCGCTACGAATATTTATATCGCACCACAGCGCTTAAAGACGTCGATAGAGCCCATACCCCCTTCACCTTTAAACTCGCAGACGGTACGCACTTAAGTATCCACGAAGCCGCCTTGGTGGACTTTGCCGCCATGACCTTAGATCAACAGCGAGATGGCAAACTAAAGGCGGATCTCACGCCTTGGTCCGACGGTATTCGCGTCAAAACCCAAGTGGGTTTTTATACGCCATGGCGCACCATTCAAATTGCCGACAAAGCAACTGGGCTACTCAATTCGCACCTCATCCTAAACCTCAATGAACCCAATAAACTCGGCGATGTTACTTGGGTAAAACCAGGGAAATACGTCGGTATTTGGTGGGGAATGCACTTAAACGAAAATACCTGGGGCTCGGGCCCAACCCATGGCGCAACCACCAGTGAAACAAAGCGTTATATGGATTTCGCCGCTAAATATCAGTTTGATGGCGTACTAGTAGAAGGTTGGAATGAAGGTTGGGACGGCGACTGGTTCCACAACGGCGATCAATTTAGCTTTACCAAGGCCTATGCTGATTTCGATCTGCCCGCCATCACAGCCTACGGAGCAAAGCAAGGTGTACGTTTAATCGGCCACCATGAAACCGCAGGTTCAGTCACGCATTATCGCGATCAAATCGCTGATGCCTTCGCCCTGTATGAGCAGCATGGTGTTACTCAAGTCAAGACGGGCTATGTCGCCGATGGTGGCCAAATCAAGCGCATAGATGACAAAGGCATTACCCGTCACGAGTGGCACGACGGCCAGTTTATGGTCGGTGAGTATTTGCACAATGTCACCGAGGCTGCGAAACACCATATCAGTATCAATACCCACGAGCCGATTAAAGACACAGGCCTGCGCCGAACCTATCCAAACTGGATCTCCCGCGAAGGTGCCCGTGGCCAAGAATACAATGCTTGGGGTAGCCCACCAAACAACCCTGAACACACGGCCATGTTACCCTTTACCCGCATGCTTGCGGGTCCAATGGACTTTACTCCGGGGATTTTTGACTTAGCGCCCAAAGGGTTGGATGCAGAAAATCGTGTGCAGACCACGTTGACCAAACAGCTCGCCTTGTACGTTGTGCTCTATAGTCCAATCCAAATGGCAGCGGATCTGCCGCGCAATTATGAAAAGCACTTAGATGCCTTCCAATTTATCCGCGATGTGCCCACAGATTGGTATCAAAGTGTCGCGCTGGCCGGTGAAGTCGGTGACTATGTGGTCTTTGCTCGCCAAGCGAAGGATCAAGGTGATTGGTACTTAGGCGCACTCACGGATGAAGCCGCACGCAAGGTCACGGTCAAACTGGATTTCCTCTCCCCGAATAAACGTTATCAAGCACAAATTTACCGCGATGGCGCAAAAGCCGATTGGAAAACCAATCCCTATGATTATGTGATTGAAACCAAAGAGGTAAGTGCTAAAGATAGCCTAAACCTCGCACTCGCCAGCAGTGGCGGCACGGCAATCAGATTCAAAGTGCTTTAGGTTTAGTTTTTTAAAGTCAGTGCGTTAACAACGTGTTTAAGCGAGTGTGAAATACAGAGTAAAAAACAGAAAGTCACCAAGGATATACCTTGTCTTTGGTGACTTTTTATCGCCAACTAACACCAGTTGATCCCAGTACAAACGTAAAAGTTGATCATGGTCGAGGCGTCTATTCAGCTAGTGCCAATTAGCTGTCAAATCGGTATAAACCGAATAAACAGGTTGTAAATGCTTCTGGCTAACCAGTAACAGCATAGACAGACCATGCCAGTCCAAGGCAAATGCGTACAAGCAACACAGGTGCAAAAATGCCTCAGTTAGATTAATCTGACCTTCCTTTACTTGCTTATGGTGCTCAGCTTGCGATATCGGGCAAATTTATTAGAAATGCGCAGCTTTAAACGTTTCGAAACTGAACTCGCGCACTTAGGCTTTAGCCATTTTAAACCCTTAGCGCCACTTCGCCCTTGGGTGCAGCGCTACTTTCATTTGCGCGTTGCGACCGATTTACCGCAGGGCATTGAGCAGACATTTTATCCGGACGGCGGCACTAGCCTGCATTTCTATTTCCCAACGCCAACGCTAACTCAAACGCTCAGCGGCGAAGAACCCCAAGTGTTATGTCATTGTGGTCAGAGCCGACATTCCCACGCCTTTTTACCAGGAATCGAGCTGATGACAGTTCGTTTTCACCCCGGCGGCGCGTTTCATTTACTTGGCATTGAACTGCAAGATATTCTGTCTGCCGCATCAATGAAGGCTATTGATGCGACGCAATTGCAGCTAACAGGATTGGATCAACTGCTATCGCAACTGGCGGAAACCAATCAGCCAGCCCAACGCGTCGCCCTACTTGAGCACTGGTTATTGCAACTCACCCAGCAGCAATGTGATGCGGCCTTATCTCGACATAAAAGCGATATGATTAGCTTAGTGCAGGCGAGTTTACCAAAGCTTACTCAAACCCAAGCCAGTTTAGAGGATTTCTATAGGCAACTGCCCTTAAGCCGCCGTCAATTTGAACGAAGATTTAAACAAGAAACCGGATTGTCACCCGCGCAGTTACTGCAATTAAACAGAGTCAAAATCGCCCGAAACTTACTCAGCCAATCACCTAACCTCAGCCTAGTGCAAGTCGCATTCGATTGCGGATTTTACGATCAAGCCCATCTACATCAACACTTTGTACGGGTGACACTGCAAACTCCAGGACAATACAAAAAGCGTAAAATGTCGCAAATCTCCAATCCTACATAGCGCTAACAGCTTAGATTGAAGCCTCAGCTTATAGGAGGCTTTTATGTCAGAACGTATACCACGCCAGCAAATTTACCAGCTACAACCCACACTCGCTAACGCACTGCTCAGCTTAGACAAAGCAGCCGGTGACTCCCACTTTTCGCCATTACTGGTGCATTTAGTCAAGCTTAGAGCATCGCAACTCAATGGCTGCGCGTTTTGTCAGCGAATGCACGCCGAGGAAGCCAGAAGCGACGGTGAAGAACAGCTGCGTTTAGATTTACTTGCCGCTTGGCAGGAGGTCGATGGAATCTTTAATGAACGGGAACGTGCAGCGCTGCTCTGGACAGAAATCTTAACCCAAGTTGCTACTGCCCCCGTGCATGACAGTCAATATGCGGCGCTTGCAGAGCATTATTCCGAGAAAGAAATTGTCGATCTCACCAGCTTAATCATTGCCATTAATGGCTGGAACCGCGTCGCGATTGCCTTCCACTTGCAACCCATCTAGCGGCACATAAATGGACAAATAAAAAGGGCACCGAATCGGGTGCCCTGCTTGTTGATATCACTATGTAGTTCTTATCACTATGCCGTTTGTATAGTTAACTTAATGTCAGCGCCACTATTTTAAGTGGGTGATTGTCATCGAACGAAGGGAAATCCTCATGGGGATCGAGCCAAGTGTACGTAGTGACTGTACGGCCTTGTTTTTCAACGCAGCGCACTAAACTGTCGAACCATGCTTGGCGCTCGACTTTCGCCACATTGTTACAGCAAACGATAGTGCCACCGACTTTGGTCGCCATTAATGCGGGCTTAAACAAACCTTGATAATCATTGACCAAATCGACAATACCAAAAGCACTCTTGGCATAACGCGGCGGATCGAGGAACACCAGATCAAACTGGGTTTGCGCCAATTTGGGATAACTCGGTAATTTTTGATTGCGGCGCCCTCCCACACTCAAGCCTGCCAATTGGCGCAATGCCGGAAACGCATCACTCTGCACAAACTCACATACATTCGACACCTGATTTAATGCCGCATTCGCTTTGCCCGTCGCTAAAGCAAAGGAAGAAAAATCAACATTCATCACCTGAGTCGCGCCGCCGATGGCTGCCGCAGTACCAATGCCGCAGGTGTAGGAAAACAAATTCAGCACAGTTTTATCTTGGCTGTGTGCCCGCACATATTCGCGACCAATACGCATATCGAGGAATAACAGCGGATCTTGTCCTTCGTGGCGCAGTTTAGTGCTGAACTTGATGCCATTTTCCTGCATTACTCGCTCAGAACTCGCGATCTCTGTCAGTGCGGGTGATAAGGCATTCAATACACGGGAATGGCCTAAAGAACGATCGTTATACACAATCGGTAAATCGGCCTGTTGCAACAAAACAGTGCCGACACCAACCAACTCTTCGTCGGTTAAGGTTTGATGAAAACTCTGCACTAGCCAAGTATCGCCGTAGCGATCGACATTCAAGCCACTCACGCCTTCAACTGTGCCATGGAACACCCGAAAACAATCGGTTTTATCCTGTTCAGCTTGTTGTAAAAAATCATGGCGTTTCGCCAGAGCCGTCGATAACAGCGTTTGAATAGACATAAAAAGTGGGACTCGCGCAGCGGAAACCTGCGTAAGGTTTCAAGAGGGAAAACGGCATAATACCAAACTAGGTCGCAGAATATCGGAAAAGTTCGCCCCGAAAACAGCATAAACACCGACTAACACCCAAATGGGGGAACTCTATATCCCCCAACCCGCCAAGCCTGTTATAACCAAGTGCACGGAATAATTTTCAAACAAAGATGTAGGTTAAATCACTTCAAGCAACTGTTCTAACCCTAGCGCCGTTTTAGTCGGCACAAACTCTATCACCTCAAACTCAGCGACATCGGCAATGCAGAAAGGATCTTGCTGCAAAATAACCTCTAGCGCCGCGCGACTTTCAGCCTTGGCGAGGATGACGCCACCGGTACGTGGCACCTTACGACCCGAGGCGACAAAAGTCCCTGCGGCATAATACTCATCAAGATAAGCAATATGGGCGGCTAAATGTAACTCCACTTCTGCAATTGGCTTTTTATAGGTAAGCGAGACAACAAACATAGGGATCCTTTAATCAACTGAAAAAATTTAAAATAATCGAACGAAAAACGCTTAATCTGGCGATCATCATAAGCTAAGTACCTATCTGATCCCACCATATCTAGGCTGGCTATTATCATAGTGCAGAGTGCGCGACTTTCGAGTCAAGCTATCGGCATCCGTACTGGATATTGATTGCATGCTGACTCTTATTAAGTGCATTGAACTCGCCGTCAGTTATGCTGCGGTTGATTTTATCACTCAGTTAACATCCGCAATAACAATACCCTTTTTTCTAAAAAATAATGCAATGACTGATCATCAAGTATTCTAACAAGATTAGAGAGTTATTTGAGCATTCCAGCAAGCCTATGACTATTGATAAACCGTCTAGATGCGTTACACCTATGTTTCCATCCAGTTACTAAGCCATGATGAATACGTATGTAAGCAGTTGTGCAAAAATCTACGCCGAGGCTACTATAAATCCGCTCGTTTCACCCTCTGCTTGTGGGGTTTGAAATCTGTGAGGTCGTTTCTGATAGGGTTACATACAAGGATTGCTATCAGGCTTAAGTTCTTTCTGCTGACTGGCTTTAGGCCACTCACTTGGGCTAATCCCTTTGAATTAAGGTGTTAGCCCAAATTTGAAATGAATTTATCGGCGAATATACTTCTGAGGGAGGAGTATATTCGCTATTTTTTCACAGAGTACACTCATTCATGGCATGCGCGAAACTACCATGAATAAGCCATGAATCTGACTCTTAGCTTTTATTGTATGCTCTTGGCTGTGATGAAATAGCTCACCACATAAAAGCAAAGTACAGTGCCAATCCATTGCTAGGCAAAACAATTAAAACAATAAGCACTCAAGGCAGAACGACTGCCAGCAACAGAAAGGAAGTTCAATGTCTTCGAATTACCAGCAAGATCCCCATCAAGCCGCAGCGCCTCAGTTGCCGCATGCATTCAAGCAACAACCTGAGTTGAGTTTCTGGCAAATTTTTAATATGTGCTTCGGCTTTTTAGGCATTCAATTTGGTTTTGCCCTGCAAAATGCCAACGTCAGCCGCATTTTTCAAACCTTGGGGGCTTCTATCGATGAAATCCCCATACTGTGGATTGCCGCGCCGCTAACGGGTTTATTGGTTCAACCTATTATTGGTTATTTGAGTGATAACACCTGGGGTCGCCTTGGCCGTCGCCGCCCCTATTTTTTGATTGGCGCGATTTTTACTACCCTTGCCATTTTTATCATGCCGCACTCGCCTACCCTGTGGATTGCCGCAGGCATGTTATGGATCATGGATGCCTCGATCAACATCGCCATGGAGCCGTTTCGCGCCTTCGTCGGTGACAATTTACCGAAAAGCCAACGTACTCAAGGCTATGCCATGCAAAGCTTTTTCATCGGTATTGGCGCTGTGGTCGCTTCGGCCTTACCCTATATTTTGACTCACTTTTTTGATGTTGCGAATACTGCACCAGCGGGTGAAATTGCCGATTCAGTGCGTTATGCCTTCTATTTTGGCGGCACAGTATTATTGCTCGCGGTCACTTGGACTGTCGTATCGTCAAGAGAATATTCCCCTGAAGAATTAGCCGCCTTTAACGCAAAACAAGCCGATGCTGAAGATGAAACTTTAGCCCGCACTCGTACCCGCAAGGACTATCAATTTGCCTCCATCGTGTGGATGGGTCTCGGCGCCCTGCTCACCTTCGCTATTTGGGCTCAGGATTTAGATAAGCAGTTGTATATCTTGAGCTTAGGAATTTTCGCCTTTGGCCCATTGCAATTGTATTGCGCGCTGCGTTTGGGCAATTCACAACCCGCTGAACGCAATAAGCTCGGCATGGTATTTAGCGTGGTCGATGACTTGTTCCATATGCCCAAAGCCATGCATCAACTGGCGATCGTGCAGTTTTTCTCTTGGTTCGCACTGTTTGCCATGTGGATTTACACCACTGCCGCCGTGACGTCTTACCATTTTGGCAGCAGCGATGTGTTGTCCCAGGCTTATAACGACGGCGCAGATTGGGTCGGCGTACTATTCGCCTCTTACAATGGTTTTGCCGCCATTGCCGCGATTTTTATTCCTATGCTGGCTAAGCGTATTGGCATCAAGCTAACCCACACAGTCAATATGTTCTGTGGTGGTATAGGTTTGATTAGTTTCTTTTTTATTACAGACCCAAGCCTGTTATGGCTGCCTATGATAGGTGTCGGTATCGCGTGGGCGTCAATTTTATCTGTGCCCTATGCCATGTTGTCGGGCATGTTACCCCCGCAAAAAATGGGCGTTTACATGGGGATTTTTAACTTCTTCATCGTCATCCCGCAGCTTCTTGCCGCCAGTGTGCTGGGTTTAGTGCTCAATGGTCTGTTCGATGGTCAACCTATTTATGCACTTATCACAGGTGGCGTCTTGATGATGTGTGCAGGCATTGCCGTATTATTTGTCGACCAAGACGTTGTCGAACAAAATAACCCAAATAATCAAAGTACAGCGATGAACCGCAAGACTCACTTAATCACGAAAGCCACAGACAAATTAACAAATAAAATTAACAAATAAAATTAACAAATAAAATTAACAAATAAAAGTTAGCTCTTTATAGAAGCGATACACATTATGCGACATACAGCAATGCATGTTAAGCGCGGTGAATACGGTCATTTGGCTAATCACAGCTGCATAAAATATCTTTATCAATTCAATCACTA
>NZ_JAGTUL010000071.1:0-9947 GCF_018224605.1 Shewanella sp. M16
TGTTCAGGTGTCGCTACAAGTTCACGGCTCACCCAATAACGGTAGCTACTCCGGTTCACGTTAAATACATGGCATAACACTGAAATAGGGTATTTGTTGCTCTGATTGAGTTTCTCGATTATCGAGATGTGTTCAGCGAGTCCGACATCAATAGATCGGTAGTCTTTTTTAAGATTTCTTTCTCGAGATTAATCCGCTCAATTTCGCGTTTAAGTGCCCTGTTCTGGTGTCATTGGTTAGGCTTTCGGAGCATGCCCTTGGCACTCAACCTGAAGCTGTGTTACCCACTTACTGACCGTTGATTTACCCACGTTCATGGCTTTTGCCGCCGATTCTTGTGTGTATCCTTGTTCAAAGGCTAATTGAGCGGTTTCAAGCTAATGGTTACGCTATATCGAGCAAGTTTACTTTTATTCATGTTGTCACCTAAATGGGTTATGAGGGGATCATAACATTTCTTATAGGAGGCCAAATTCAGTGTGCGACTAGATGTGCAGGTACAGATGAACCTAAATGTACTATCCGATTATGCCTATATCCTTTTTTGTCTATTTGTTTGTATGCTTGAGAACCATCACTACAAATTGTGCTACCAGGTTCTATTACATCTTGAATGAATTGATGGATATGTTCTTTAGTTGCACTTTCTACTTGCCTTAAACGTATCCGCCCAAATCCAGAGGGTGGTAGCAGCTCAACAGCCACCACATTCCGTTAGAAGCAATAATCGCTAGGTGTCTGGCGATTAGACAACACTGGATGCCAAGGTTTATTTTGCGCACCTTTATCGTTTTCGTGAAACGGGGGCGAATGAAAATACCAATAGATTACTCCGGCAGTGTGTCACAAAATACTATTAATTTGAGGCTAGTGAATGATGAATTAATCGAATTTTCTCAGAATATTATTAACTATCGGCCAAATAAGTATTTAAAGCTTAAGCAGCTAACGGTGGTTTTTCACCAATTAGCGGCTTAATTGTCGAGTGTCGCACTATAGAGTTAAATTCTAGCATAACCCTCTAATTTTTTTAAAAGTCAGATGATAAACGTCCTAATTTTCATAAACCTCATGAAACCTTGTGTAACAATTACTTCAAGATAGCTATGGACTTTTATCTGGAATACCCCTAAATATGCTTTTTTGAACCATGCCCTATATTTAGCCTTTCGATGCTATTTGATAACGCATGCATTTCATCTATTTCTTTTAAAATAGCTAACTGGTTTTCTTTTTCTACAGTAGATTCCGTTAAATCTCCTTTGTTATTTAGTATTTGCCAAGCAGTCACTAAAGTCCCAGTTCTTCCTGCACCATAACCGCAGTACACATAAGTATTCTTCCCTTTCATGGCGATAACTGATTGTAGTAATTTAGATTTATCTGGAGATGAAAAGTCATCAGTTTTTATATGAATATAATTTATGCCGGACTTTGTTAATGAGTTTTTTTCTGATTGACTGAGCTCAACAGAATTAAGGCTAATGACTTGATTAAAACCTTCGTTTATTAAAAAAGTAATCGCTTTATTAGACATTATTTGAGAGCTATCATCATTGATATAATGAGGAGCAGAACCTCTAGCTAATACCCCTGGCTCTACAGATGCAAAATTTTTAAAAATAGTCTGACCATCTATAATAACATTCCCCTTAAACCCTTTTATACTTGTCACTGTTGGTAGACTTAATAATCCAGGTTGCTTAGATTTTATCGTCTCTAGAGTTGATGGTAACTCTCTCATCCATGTAGCTACTGCACTCCCTTTTGACTTAGAGAATCCCCCAACCTTATCTACCGGAGTAAGATGAGCTATACGGTTATCATTATCAGGGTATGGGCTAAGCACGTTAATATCTTTTAATAGAAGAGTTGTCAATTTTACTCTAGCTTGAGTTTCTTTAATATTTTTTACGATATCAAGACTCGTTTTTAGAGCATTGAACTTTTCATGTTGATCGGTCAGATTAGATATTTTTTTCGCCATTTTACTAATGGTTTTATCAGATACCGTCTTATTATTTAACTTGAGAGAAACAGCTTCATTAATCGTGTGGTGATGCGCTATTCTATTGAAAATACTCATTTAGTTATCACGTCCTTCCATTGCTACAAATAAATTAATCTTCACTCTCCCCTTCCAAGAAAAGTGATTAAAAAATAAAAAAATTATCACATCCAAAGCTTCATCGTCACAAGACTATTTATGATATTTCCTGACGACAACTTATCATGGAAGACCTATACCTATAATATAAGAGTAGGTTATGACACTGGTTTATTGGGTTAGCAATGCAATACCTTGGATGGCAGCGATATTTTCAAGCCAATACAGTGAAAAAGCGTGCGGTTCTATCAATTTTTAAACTTGGAAAGGAAGTCCGCAAAAAAGACAAATATCAGGTAAAGGAAGCTTTGTTTCCTAAATCGAGTCAGCGAACAAAACTCCCATCATTGTTCAAATATCAAGCTACATAGTGGCTTTCAGGCATACCTGGTCCAGTAAGCTTGTTCAAAGCCCTAATCATCGCGTAAGTTTCTCCCACTTGAGCCTTATAATTCCGCATGCTCAACGTGCCTCCTAGCAGTTGTTTTATCCTGTACATAGCGGTTTCTGAGATTGAACGGCGATGATAACCATATCGTTTTTTCCACTGCTTATTTGAGCCATGAAGCTGTTGCCAACTGACGGCTAAGTTTCGTGGATGCCCTTGTTCCCATAGCGCAGCACCTTCCCTAGGTGGAATGAGCACTAAAGCGCGTTTTCGACGAACGGCTTCGTGACAGGCTTTCGTGTCGTAAGCACCATCACCCGAGATATTGCGGATTTTTCGATAGGTTTGCTTAAGTAAATTAGGCATCACTTCAGCGTCTGTAACACCTGATAAACTGAGTTCTGCGGCAATAATTTCATGGCTATGTGTATCTACGGCAATATGCAGCTTACGCCACACTCGGCGCTTTCCATCTGTACCATGTTTCTTCACTTTCCACTCACCTTCGCCATAGACCTTCAAGCCTGTCGAGTCGATAGCTAAGTGCTCAATGGCGCCGCGAGTCTTGGTTTTAAAAGCAATATTGACCGTTTTCGCGCGTTTACTGATGCAGGTGTAATGCGGGCAAGATAATGTGATGTCACCCAGTTTAAACACCGAATTGATGAAGCCCTGTAAGGCTCGCAGTGGCATAGAGAAAACACGCTTAACCATCAACGCAGTGGTAATGGCTAAGTCGCTAAACACTTGAGGGCGACCTTTCTTTGGCTGCTTGACCTTGGCTTTCCACTTAGCAATTGCATCCTCATCAATCCAGAAGGTAAGTGAACCGCGGTTGATTAAGGCTTGGTTGTATTGCTTCCAGTTGGTTGTTTTATAGCGAGGTTTTGACACGGTTGATGGGTAAGTTGATAGGCGATGCCGATCAGATCAGCGGCTACGGCTTTAGTTCAACCGATTTAGGAAACAAAGCCAGTATTAATTTTACGGGATCATGTTAACTCGTCATGGAGTCTAATTTTGATTCCGTGACTAAGCACCATGGAAACGATTTGATCAACAAGGCAGATTCACTGCGAAGGCCGTTTGAACAGGGCAATAATGCAAACATTTCTTGAACAAAATTAGAAGATTTAACGAGCTGCAGGAGTTCGTTAAATCTTCATCGCTAGGATGTTTCCTTTTTCATTATGGCAGGTCAAACGTAGAGTTCAAAAAGTAAGTACTCATGCGGTTATCCTGCCTCCCTGCTGACTAGCAATACCATAAGTGAAGCGCTGATGTAGCTTACGCTTCCACTCTTTCATGGAGATTAAGTGATTTTTTAATTTTAGTTCCCAAGCTTAACCCTGAATTGGCTGTTTGTACGAAAGGTAAATCAGTCGTATAACTCATAAGTTCTTCTCTCCATGGGAGTGTTTGTTTCTCGAGATACTCATTAAAATACACTTTTGCGATATTGAATTTATCTATACTAGTAGGGTCCACGCTATAATTACTCATTGCTTGATTAAAGTCATGAAGTAAAGACTCAGCCTTGGCTTTATTAGGTTCGTCAGGTGCTCTTGCGATTAACTCACGTAAAAAGTGCTGTGCTTCTTTATGGATTTTATGTGTTTGTTCTCCAAGGTGGCGGAACATTTTTTTATACTCAATTTCATTTTTACGTTCAAATTCCTGCCACTCATTATTGGCTGGATTTTGCTCTGAATTCTCAAAGAAGCGGTTGTAACGTACCATACTATAAGTGAGATCTTCTATACCTATTTTTTCACTGGACATTGTGGATTTACTGTAATTAACACCGATATTTCCTCCAACACTTACCCCAGGTGCAACCATTGCAGAAGCACCTATTTTCCCACCCGCCGAAACAGAATTTATATGACGAATAAACTGCCATCGATAACCTATATCTCCTTTAAAATCAGCATCTTTAGCATAGTTTGGTTTAAAGAAGCGAATCAATACAGACCCAGACTTTTCGCCACTTAGATCTGGGGAGAAATCAAATTCCTGCGGTAATGTTATTCCCTCCTTTTCCGCCGCTTCGTTAATTTTTGCTGTAATGCTGACCTTATCAAGAGCTCCTTGTAAGGAGCCTGAGATAGTCCATGTTAGAGTAAGATCAACATAACTGCCTGCGCGAACTCTGCTAGGATGAATACGTTCGCGTTTTAATATATCTAACTGAGCTGAAAAGGGACCGGTCGATATATGGATCGCTGTTTTACTGTCAGTGATCTTTAAATAAGTTTGCTGCATAAATGTCGCTATTTTATCTAAACGTGTCTTGGAATACTCTATGGGTGGGAACTTAATTTTTATTGCAACATTTTCTATTAAGTCCATTTTACATGCTTGTTGTTCACTCGTTAATACCTTTTCCCCAGAAACTACTGTCATTGCTTTATGCGCTAAATAAGCATGAGAGGCATTGGCAAATTGTAAAAACTGATGGCGTCCAATGGCTCCCCAGCGATCTTCAATGGTGTGCTTGGCTATTCTATGTAGCTTAAGTTCGTCTTGAGTTGGATTTTTTCCAGATTTTACATCATCATATTGTTGTACTATTTTATAGTAACTATCAATATCTTGTGATAAAAGCTTCAAACATTTAGTGGCGCTGTTTGAGTTTGAAGAATAATCTGCGATTTCCTTTGCATGCCGAATCAGATTCGCTGGTAATTCTGCCAATTTATCTGCATTGTTTTTAATGATATTAAAAAACTGGCTTGGCATAAATCCATAAATATTAGTCACTGATTCTTGATAACTTACCGCTGCCCCCGCGGCTAATTTCAATCCTACTTCCCCAACATTTACCGTTGCCCCTGCATTAGCTTCTAATTTAACCTCTCCGGCCCAGGTATTATAATGTCCAAATGCTGGCTTACTTCGATCAGGAGCAGTGGCGGTAACTGTGGTTTTTATATCTAACACCGTCTCAAGTAAATGATTTAGGCGATGTTGACTATTTGCAGCTTGTTGGCGCTCGTGTTTTAACTTTTTCAATTCTGAACCTAACTTAAAAAGAAGGTGGCTTTTAATAAAATGTGTTACCTTATTTTTTTTCGAAATATTCACATACTCACTGCGATTAGCCCAATTGAGCTTATGCCCTTTTTTATCAACGTATTGTTGGACACTATTATATGCTTTAAATTTAACCTTAGTGTGGTTAAATTGAGCATTAGCGCCCAATTTGGCACCTATTTGGTCAGTGAGCTTTACTTGCGCCCCAGCGTCAACACTGACTTTACAATTAGTTATTGAATTTACAAAAAAACTCGTCTCATCATCAGCCGATAAACTCCTTGCTTTTTGAACCCCAACAGATAAGCCTGCATAAGGCCCTACAGAGCCCGGCCCCGCAGAAACAGGAAGCATACTTATCCCTGTGCTTATGCCAACTGAAATGCTATGGTTTTCCGATGTTCCGGGACTAGCCAAAGGGGCTAATTGTTGTTTTTTTTCTTCGTTTAGTTCTTGATTTTTTTGCATTATCCAGCCACTTTTCATGTTTTGACCGAGTAAGCTGAAAATGTCTTTTATGTTACCTTTAGGTAAAGTCTTTGCCAATTTCTCAAATTGATAAGACAGCTTTGCAGTGTCATCTATAGATAGAATACCTGTCTGTTGTGAAGATTGATTTATGGTGCTTAATATTGATGAGAGTAGGCCGCACCTCTTTGGATTCACAAGGTTAGAGCCAGTTATGCGATCATGTAATTTATCAACAATGCTAGATAGCCTTTCGGTAATGACTCTGCCATCTGAGTGTAAACTACTATTTGATGTTAATGAGGTTATTATCTGAGTTCGGGACCCGCCTAAATGCTGATTACCCATCTTACTTTGCTCTTGTATTGAACTACAAGACGGCATCGATGGAAGCGAAGTTACCCTTAAGATTTCCAGTGTACTGGGTGGTAATGCATCATTAGATCTTGTTGCGCCGGCTTCTTGCAAATTATATGTTCTTATTATTGGCATAATAATTCTCTCAATTAGATATTAACACTTACATATATGTAAGTTTAGGTGCTGTTCATCAGATAATGAATATAGACCTCTTAATTTATTGACTATACTGTCTCAAAATTAAGTGTCAGATTGGATTAGACCAGAACACAGACAATGTAAAGAAAGGTGTTTTTAAAAGCACCTTTCTATGATAGACATAAAGTAAGGTTACTATGATTATTTTTTAATTTGTGTATTTAAATGTGAAGGTAAACAGTTTTGATTAAAGCGCCAATGTGTAGCACCCAATACAGCTACATCATAATACTCAGTAGCTAATTTCTGGAATTCATCATTTTTTAACAATAAGTCAGGTAAAGACTCAATAGAAGAACCCGCCTGATATGGAACCCCAATTTTTTCTGCTACAACCATTACTTCATGATAACTGTGCATACCGCCACCAACTAAATATCCTGCAATAGCTGCACAGTATTGTTTCTTAAGCTCTAGAGTATGGAGTTGACCAAAGGCCTCTGCTGATTGCAGTAGAGTTCCCGTAGTACCTGATATCCCTGCACCAAATAATAAGTTTCTAGTATCTAAATCATCATAATAATCATCAGCTTCAGGATGGCTCATTCGTTTTTCATCGCGTTCAAACATATCGATAGCTCGATGTCTTACTTGAACCTTTACTGATTGATCTGCAACCGAGCCAGGAGGTAATAAGCCAACAGTTTGACACGGAACACCTAGATCTTGTTTACGCTTTCTTCCCCTTACTTGAGCATTATCAAACCAGTCTTGTCGAACAGTATTAGCGATCGAAAGATATTTCGATCTTTCATCACACTCATAAAAAGGTAGTATCTTCCTTCCAACAGCATCATGAATTGCCAAAATTTGAGCAATTTCACCAGTCTTAAGGACTCGAATAAGACTTTTTTGAACCTCATCTGAATCTATATTTTCTATGCTATCGAGTGAGATACGACCAAAACTAGCGCGGCCATTGGTCCAAAAATAATGCCCTATGTTTTTCTTAAGAGTATCTGAAAATGATTTTGCATTTTCACTAAATCGAGATTGAAGAAATGAAATAACACCTTTAGATACACTGTTAACTGCTTCACTTGTGATTAAGGGATTCTTTATAATTAAAGAAGTGAGTAATGATTGATATTCTAGTTGACGAAATAAACTAGTTTGGCAACTATATGGTTTTAATTCTTGCCCATCAACAATTTTGTTGAAACCAAGATGTTCACCATAATTAGAGTAAACTACCTTATTTTCTTTTGTTACAGCGTAAGGGACGGAGCAGCGCCCTTCAGAAAAAACATTATTTACATTCCTTAATTTTCTAAAACGGTTCTCAAAGCAAAGTAAAATAAATTGTTTTGCTTCTTGATTGTTTTTGATGCTTCTTATTAATAACCCTGAATCTTCATTAGAACTTAATAAATCAGAACCAGATATTAGGCAATGAAAATTATTTACAGATTTTAACATGATACCTCTCACGGAAACGAATTCAATGTCGTTAAATTACCATATCCATAATGAATACATAGGATAAAGAAGTTAAAGACACAACATCACTAGGAGAAACTACTTTTTAATATTACACATTCAAAAAATTTAAAGCATATTCACTTCATCGATAATCATAAAAAGCTTTGGCTTCTTTTGAGCAATTTATGTCAAGGCTTGATGAGGGCCATCTGCATCATATAGATTGAGCTCTGCAGAGATTACAGAACGACTTACCGATAAAATGGCCATTACCACACTTAATAGTTTTAAATTCATTGAACGAACGCTCATATATCCACAAACTCCATTCCCAATGTATGTAGAGTATGTAGATATCCTTTTAATTTTGATCAAATCATAGAATAGTAAAAGTGAATTATTTTGTGTTTTTATACCATAGAAACCTTAATGGTTTATAATGACACTATCTCCTTGGTGTGTACCGTTCATTTTATTTCATGTTTTATCACGTGAATGGGCTTTATGGTTCTGTTGCAAACTGCGATCTTGCAGCTATGATTTGAGGGTACTGAGGGTTGATGCTCACCTAGCTCAAGTTGAGTTTTACACTGTTGCCAGCCGCCTTCTTGCATCCAGAGTGAGAAGGTTTCGATGGTTATGCCATCGATGCCTGCCGCGTCTTTATTGGCTTTAACTTGCCGCCACGCTCGATGTAAGTTCTCTGGTTCGAGCAGTTGTTGGAATAAATCGCTGTTCAAGGCTGGTTGCAGATCAATACGCTGTTGATAGTAATCGTCTGGCGACGTAGTGGGTATCAACAAGTTTGATAAGACTCCTCCTTATTCTAAATGTTCAGGCCTTCACCCTGTCCCATCCATTAAGATGGGCGTTGGGCTACTATGTCGTCTGCTGACTTCTGCTTAATCACATACCAAGTTACCCCGTCATGCGCTATCGGTTTCATCTGGTTCGCTCTTTTCAATCGATGACACTGAAAAGCCAAGGCACTTATAAAGCAGAGCCTTACTGGTTAATGACCGATCGCGTGTTAAACAGATCTCAACAGATAAGGACATGAACTTTCTTTGCACTGCTGTTTCATTTACGGTGGCCATTAGATCATGTGGTTTCGTCATCTTGTGCCAACTCACCTCTAGCCTACGCCTCATATGATGTTCTTGTTCATCAGCTCGCAAATTTATTAGCGGCTTCCTTCAGACCAATCCTCGCGGATAAGCCCTCGCCATTCGCTAGCAGTTAACTTTTAATAACAATATGTTATTAAAACGGTGACCTTTCTACAGAGGACTTTCAACTCATTAGTCCATGCTGGGCGCTGTAGGATCCCCATATAATTCATAGCCCCACCAACCATGAGTTAATCAGAGTTCAGCTAGTTTCTTCGCAGCACAAAGCACATCATCTGCTGATATGGTGTAATCATGCAGTCGCCGCAGCAGTTATTTGCCCATTCTGACTGTCGATAGCACATTCCGTTTCTTCACCGTGTTGGCTTGGAAGTGCCGCTGTAATTGCTGTGTTTCTCCGTATAATCCTACCCACTAAAATGCCAGTTGCACCAATAACGCTATCAATAGCAGTATGTCCATCCTCACCGCATAACGTGTTCTGTTATGAAGTAGACCAAAGCCATAAGCGGGACTTTTTAAATCTCTAAAGGTTTCTTCTATTTGCATTCGTTTTTGGTAAATATTGACCAGTTTTTGAGGTGACATGGCTTCCACAGTCAAGTTAGTCACCAGTGCCCAAGGCTCTTTGGCGGTCAACTCATACGTCCATTGCGCAGTATGGTGACAGTCTGTTGTCGTACTTCGCTGACCTTTTCTGCCTTTACTTGGGGCCCTGAACAATACCATCTCACATAACAAAGGTTTCTTTACCGATAACGCCACCCGCCCAACATGTTTTGCGCGACGACGGGCTTGGGGATAAAGCGCTTTTAGTGAAAATTGGCGACCGAAAGGA
>NZ_JAGTUL010000072.1:0-7864 GCF_018224605.1 Shewanella sp. M16
GTCTATAGACTATATTATAAATTTTAATTAAATAGGAGTTATTTTTAAATGTCTGGATTATCAACCGGTTATATAAGTGGTAAGTTTGGTGCTTTGATTAATGCCTCGGATAAAGCTGTAAGTGACTTTATGACGGCTCATACGGGAAGTGTAGATTCTAGTGGGACATTTGTACCAGATCCTAATGGTACGCTTATTTTAAGCTCTTCAGAGGCTCTGTCATTGCAACAATTAATGGCGGATCAAAGTATTACTGCTCAAACATCGACATCGACATTGAAATCAATAAAAGATTCTATTTCCGCTGCAGCTAGAAATATCTAGTATTTAATTATATTTATGTGTCTCTAGTCTAAAGAGAGTGTTATCGATGTTGCAGTTATTAAATCCTGATAATGCATTTTCAGGAGCGAATTTAATTTTGCTCCTGACTCTTATTCTATTATCAACCGTTTTTTTTATATGCTTTTCTGGGTATGTTAAGTACAATATTGTACTTAACATCATAAAAAATGCAGTGGGTACGCAGCAAATTCCACCGACTATAGTGGTTAACTTACTTGCTGCACTAATGGCACTTAATAGTATCTGGCCGGATATAAAGCCTGGGTTGGAGAGAGTAAAGCCTTACTTTATTGAGCAGATAAATGCGGGTGTAGAGTCCGATGTATTGCAGTTGTCACCTGCATTGGAAGGTAATAAACCAGAAAACATTACTATGTATTATCTGGTCAGTAATGTATTTGAGTTTTTCCCTGAGCTCTTGGCTAGGGCTGAGCGAAAAACGAACGAATTAACGGCTATCATAGAAATTCCACTCAATTTTGACTCTGGAAATGACACATTAAAATATTTTCTCGGGAATCTAATTTTAGATTTATACCAAGGATTTGAGTTTGGTCTAAAGCTATACATGATATTTGTAAGTATCGATTTTTTAATTGCTGTGATTTTAAGTGGTGTTGGTATGACTATGTTATCTCCGACGGTAATATCGACACCCGTAAAACTCGCCGTATTTTATTTCTCAGATAGCTGGACAATTTTATTTAGGGCACTACCGTGATATGGATACGCTTTTATTTCCTAACTGGATTTTATTTGCCGGACTATTTTTATTTTTAAAAATTTATAATCCAACACGTTTATATCTTGATAATTCCTCGGCACTCGCTGTCGCTATAGGCCTCGCTATCGTACTCGAAGCCAGTGACTTAGGTGCAGTACCCACACCTTTCTGGGTATTGAGTGTCATTATTTTTGCTCTGTTTTCCTCTGTACCTTATTGGCTAAGTGGTATGGTGGGTAGTGTTATACAACAGCTTTTGTTGCTAAATGAACAGTCGGTACAAGATAGACGTTTTACCGATGAGTCAGAAGCACTCTCTAAGATTAGTTCTTTGATGTTTTTGATGTATGCCTTAGATTCTGGCGTGGTATTTAGACCCCTGCTGGCGGTGATTACTGAGAATATCGATCAAGGTGCTAATGTCGGTTTTGATACCTTATATTTTTATATCACCGACAGTTTGACTATGATCGCTATAGTCACAGGAAAATACATTATCTTAATGCTATGTGTCACCATTTGTTGTGGTTATGTTGATCTTTTTTTCAAAAAAGCGTCATTGTCTACGAGTACTACGACAGATATTAAAGCCATAACCGTTATTATCATTCTTAACCTGTGGCTTCTACAAGATCAGTTTTATGTGTTTAAACAAATAATGAAAAAGGCAGGATATGAGTAACGTTAATTTAATGAATACCACATTGAATAGTCAGCTAATGAAAACCACGTCTGAAAAAGCAGCCCTAGAATTTCAGTCAGAGCTCAAAGTTGTCGCTGGTGAAATGCAGTTAACTGGAAAGATTGCCGACGGTCAGATCAAGCTTAGCGATCAACGTGATGGCGATGATATGAGTGCAGATGAGTTTTTTATGATGGTGTTAGAGGCAAATATAATCGAGGATGGTATTAAGCAAATGGAGGCGAGTGAGGAACGTATGAAGGAGCTCCTTGATGAAGCATAGTCTGTTATTCTTATTTATATTCTGCTTATGCACGGCGTTTACTTGTCAGGCGAAGGTATTTATTAAGCAGTCTGATATTGTCTTGAAAGGTGCTTTGACGGCCATCGCTAAAGATATGCAGGTTAAGTTAGTTGATGATATTGAAGAAAACGTGGCAAAACAGACAATTACCCAAGCTCTATCGGGTGACGGTCTGGACTTGTTGGATCAGTTATCAGATGTTTATGAATTTGATTGGTATGTTTATGGAGGTACCCTTACGGTCTCTTCTGGGCAACCATATATAAATCATGCGTTTAAACCACGTAATATTTTGCCAGCAAGTCTCCTTGAGGAATTGAATAGTGCGTTCAGCGCTAATAGTACGACGAAAATTGAACTCGTTAGCAACGGTAATTCTATCTTTGTTTCTGGGACACGTAAGTTTGTTAATGATGTAGTTATTTACTCTAATATGATAGATAAGAACCAGTTTTTAGAGAATGGTAATAATTTAGAATTAGCGCGAATTGAGTTTAATTATTTATCCGTAGTTGATCGGCAGATTGATTCATACGATGGGAATATCACATTTCCTGGGGCGCAATCTTTAATCGCGTCGGCAATTCAAAAGATTGGTCAGTTTGAAAATATTACTGATGGTGAAATGGTTAAGCGTGCCTATAAGGTTAAGCTTAACCAAAATGATAAACAACAGCTCGATGAGGATGAGTTTACCTCTAAAGTTCAAGTATTACCTGGAAGTAACGCGCTGTTGGTTCGTGGTACTCCAGAGGAGATCCAATTAGCAAAACGTATTGCGACTCTGATTGATGTTCAGCGTCAGCAATTATTGTTTTTCCTTCGGGTTTATGATGTTTCGGTAGAGCGAACCGAAGCACTCGGTGTCAACAGTTCATGGTTAAATGGGAGCAGTGGTCTGTACGACATCATTGTCCCTCCCTTTACTAACACAGTTGATTTTTTCAAAAATGTTCAAGCTTTGTATAGTAATAATATGGCTCGGGGAGTATATGAGACCAATCTATTGATCTTGGAGAATCAGCAAGGTCACTTCGGGAAAAAAGAAACTGCAACTGTGGTACTTATTTCTGATAAAGAGGTTTCAACTCAGAAAATTGAAGCAGAAAATAGTCTTTATGTAACTGGGCGTTTATTGCCATCGGGTAAGGTTCAAGCGAAATTCAGTTATATAGAAGAATCACTTGGTGATAATAATTCTGACGGCGGCACAACTCAAGCACCTAGAGTAAACTCCCAGTCTTTGACATCGGAAGTTTATATCGAGCCGGAACAGACAGTTATTCTTGGTGGATTTGATAATACAGTAACGGATAGCGTTGAGAGTGGCGTGCCTATTTTATCGAGTATTCCTTTATTAGGTGAACTATTTAAGAATAAAAAAGAAACTAAGCGTAAATACAAACGTTACGTTTCAGTATCATTTAAGGTTATTTAGTCGTGCTTAAACACTTTTTTAAGGTCAAAGAATCTTATCAAGATACAGTGATTTGTCATGTTAATATCAATACTTTTGTCGGGCAAGAATGTTTTATTAACACAGTTTCAAATGAGAGTATTCGTGGTGAGGTGATGAAAATTACCGGTAAAAGAGTGGAGATTAAGCTACTGCAACCAGGAGCTATTCAACGCGGCAGTAAAGTTGAAATTACTCCTAGGCGGTTTTGTTTCCCACTTAATGAGATGGCACTTATCGGTAAGGTCATTAATTGTTATGGCGAGTCATTATACGGTGATAAATACCTTGATAGCGAGGGTGACTTTGATGACTTACCTATTATTGAGAAACCGATACCGCTTAATATTCGTGCACCGATTGATACTGTGTTTCCTACTAAACTTAAAGTTATCGATGGTTTGTTTACTATCGGGGTGGGGCAGCGTCTCGGTTTATTTGCTCCTGCGGGAGCAGGGAAGACCACTACGGTTTCTATTATGGCAAATAATATGGACGCCGATGTGGTTATTTTTGCCATGATTGGCGAGCGTGCACGGGAAGTGGTTGAGTTTCTTGAGGGGGAAATTGGCCCTGAAGTGATCCAAAAATCGATCACTATTGTGTCTACTTCTGAGGCAAATCCGCTGGAGAAAGTGAGATCGGGTTTAGTCGCTGTTTCTATAGCTCGACACTATATGGCCCAAGGCAAGAAAGTGGTGCTCTATTTCGACTCATTGACTCGTTTTGCACGTGCTCAGGCGATGTTAGATGGCACGCCTATCGATGGTGGGATCCCTATTGGGGTCTCACTCGCGCTGTCACGGTTGGTTGAGAATTGTGGTAACTCTATCCATGGTTCAGTGACGGGCATTTTTACCGTATTAATCGAAAAGGAAATCGACGAAGATCCAATTGCTCATGAGGTTAAGTCTCTGATTGATGGACATTTAGTTTACTCTACGACGATAGCTTCTACCGGACGTTATCCTGCAATAGATATCCTTAAGAGTAAGAGTCGCTTACAGAATAAAGTTCAGGATTCTCATTACGTTAGTCTCTCTGAAAAATTCAAAGATATGGTCTATCGCTATTTTAATGTCGAACTGTTAATTCGAGTCGGGGAGTACGAGAAAGGCAATGACCTTGCCACTGACGAAGCGATAGAACGTTATCCGTACATTATGGAATTTTTGAAGCAAGGATACGATGGGGTTGAGTATGAAGAAACCCTCCAAGCGATGGATGGAATTTGGTCAGCTTATTGATGTGGTCAATATCAGGATCGGCAAGCAACAACGTAAATTAGCTAAACTAAATGTACTGTATCAAGATTTACTCGATTCGATAGATGAGAAATGGGCATTAATCGCTAAAGAGCAACAAAAGCTAAAAAGTCTGGTTGTTCAGGATGAGTTTAATGGGCTTTCTCGGTTGTTTTTACGTAGGGAAAGTGTGAAATCATGCATAGAATCTTTGTTTTTTGATGCGTCAGTTGCCCAGCAAAATGCCAATGAATTGGCCACCGAGATAGCCCAAGTTAGCGCTGAAAAACTGAGGTTAGAAAAAAGAAAAGATGCATTAGCTGAGATCCAAGAGCAGTTAAGAAATGAGTAACAAGATGATAAAAATCGACAGGCCTGCCTTAGTGACTCAAATACACAATTTGAGCAAAGTTGAAAGTGAGTTTGAACAGCTTTTTAATCAGTCTGAACGTCAGGTTTCTTCCCATGATGCTTCGATGTTTGATGGTGAAAAAGAAGCCATTGAAAATAATGAAGTGGAATCTGAGGAGGGGTCTTATTGGGGACACCATCATATAGTACCACTGACTGCCCAAATACCACTCTATCAAGGTACCAAAAAAGCAGCCAATGTAAATTCGTCTATGGCAATGAATGCCAGTCGCCCTAAGTCTCAGTTCCGCGACTCACATTCGAGTGAGGTAAGCCTGCATGGTTCTAGGCAAAGTGAGTCACTCTCATCTTCGAGTGCGAGCTCCGTGTTGAGTACTAAGGTTCTTAATGCTCAGGTTGCTAGTTCTCAGGTTTCTAGCACTCAAGCTGCTGGTACTCAGGTGGCTAGTACTCTGGTTTCTAGCACTCAAGCTACAGGTACTCAAACTGCTGGTGCTCAGGTGGCTAATGCCCAGGTTCTTAGTGCTAAAGCTGCTAGTTCTCAAGGCACTGATATGCAAGTGTTTAGTCAGAAGGTCTCTAGCATCAAGGTTTTTAGCACTACAGTGTCTGTGGCGCCTCAAGCGAATATAGATGGGATTACCTCAACCGAAACGCTTAAACGTCTGTCGAGTTTAACTCCGTCGCTGCCACCCCAGCCGAATAATGCCGTGGGGCGCGATTCCATGGCAGATGCCCCAGTGCTTATGTCGAAAGTGCCTGTGCCGCAAGTGCCTGCGCAGAAAGAACTTGTGTCGAAAGAGTCAACGGCGGCAGCCCGCCCGCTTGAATACGCGTTGGTGAGTAAGTCAGTGGCTCCGTCCGTGAATCAAGCCCAGTCTGAATCGAGTGCGAATCAGACCATTAGACTTCAGTCTGTTGTGACGCCACCTAAGCCAGAACTGTCATCCGTCGCCGTGGGGCGAGAACCCATGGCAGATACCCCAGTGCTTATGTCGAAATTACCAGCGCCACAAATACCTATTCTGGCAGTGCCAGCGCAGAAAGAACTAGTGTCGAAAGTGCCAGTGCAGAAAGAACCTGTGCCCAAATTGCCTGTATCGAAAGAGTCTACGGTGGCGAGCAAGCTTGGCAACTCATCTGTGGATCAACATGAACGCTCGATTGCGAGCAAGTCAGTGGCTCAGCCTGACCGTGCGTTGGCGAGCAAGTTTGTGGATCAATCCATGAGCAAGCTAGTGCGCCAAGTACAGTCTGAACCGAGTACGAACCAGCCCATTGCCAGCGAGGCGGCTAAACTTCAGCCTGCTTTGACTCCACATCAGCCACTTAAGCCACATCAGCCGCCTCAGCCGAGTGCTGCCATGGGGCATGATCCTGTGGCTAATGCCCCTGGGCTTATGTCGAAATTGCCTGTAGCGCAAGAGTCAATGGCGGCGAGCAAGTTTGTGGATCCATCCATCGGCATGCTAGTGCACCAAGCACAGTCTGAACCGAGTACTACCCAGCCCAATGCCCGCGAGGCGGCTAAACTTCAGCCTTTTTTAACTCCACTAAAGTCAGTAACCCTGATGCCGCCAGAATCGAGTACGACCAGAGCCGTTGAGGTGAGGGTGGATACTCATGTTGAAAAAACAGCTGTGTTAGTGCCTTTAAATACGCAAGTTCGGGAAAATGACACACAAGCAAGTGTGGTGCTCACTCAAGAAGCGTCGCCAGTATTAATGACTCGTATGGAATTATTCGGTGTAGGGGCCAAACTTGCAGCGCTTGGGGCAGGGCATATGCTCACGAGTGTTCAACCTGTATTATCTTCGCCCATGCTGCATTACCAAATCGCTCCTGAGTATTTTACTCACTATGCACAGCTGAATACCTATCGTGTGTTTTTCCGTAATAAGTATTACCTATTCCAATTTGAGGATCATAAAGTGACTAACTTTCTTGAGGACTATTATGACCGTCATTGATGTCACAGCGGCATGCTTAGAGATACTTAAGGATGCAATTATTATTTTCTCCCTCAGTTTTGTCGTGACGGGAGTTATTGTTGGCTTGCTTCAAACTGTATTCAGTGTGCAAGACCCTGGTTTACCTATGGCGGCGAAACTAGTCGTGTTCATCGTCTTACTGACACAAGTAGGGGGTGGGATTTATGATCAATTCCACCTTCTTTTTGGGCAACTCTAGCATTAAAGAGTTGTATTACACATTACCCACTATTGACCTTTAAACGGAAGCTATTATGAAAAAACTGAGAGAAATTGTATATAAGACACTTGTCGATAATTTTAAAATTTCGCCTAATCTATTATCGCGCATTGAAGGTGATGAGCCTATTGCGATTGAGTTAAAAGGGGGGGAGGAAATTTTTGTTTATCTTAAGGATAGAACATTACAAACATTCATTGAGATACCTTTACATGATCAACGTATGCTTAAAAATAAAGCGCCTAAAATAATAGAGAGCCTGATGTCTGATGACGAAATATTCTTCAATATAAAAAAAGATAAATTGATTTTAGTAACTGAGTTTTCCGCTGATATAATTGATGTGGATCGAATTTTAGCGGGTAAATTTATGCTCTTCAATAATATCATCGCATATGTCAAATTTTAGTCGGTTATTTTCACAAGGTTCCATGCTGCTTTTTATTAAAAGTATAGGGTTTATGTCCGATGCTTAAAAGTTATAGAATAAAAAATTTTAAATAAAATTTGAAGTGTAATGTTTGAA
>NZ_JAGTUL010000073.1:0-7750 GCF_018224605.1 Shewanella sp. M16
TATTTGAATTTTTATTTTTTTTAAATATATTAAAACATTAAGTTATATTTGATTTTTTGAAATGGAGACAACTTGGTTGCATTGGCGCCTGAGACTCGATAAATTGAACTCAGTATTGCAGTTGAGATCCCTTATCGCAGCGATAGAAATAGCCTAAAACACCAGCGTTGGAGCAGTAAAATTATGTATTACCAAAATGATGACGTTCGCATTAAAGAAGTAAAAGAGTTACTTCCACCTATCGCGATTCTTGAACGATTTCCTGCTTCCGAAAAAGCCTCTGCGACTGTGTTTAATGCGCGTAATAGTATCCATAATATTCTGGCTAAGTCTGATGATCGTCTATTAGTGGTGATTGGGCCTTGTTCTATCCACGATCCCAAAGCTGCGTTGGAATATGGACAGCGTTTGGTTTCACTGCGTGAACGTTATAAAGATCAACTCGAAATTGTGATGCGAGTGTATTTTGAAAAACCAAGAACCACAGTGGGTTGGAAGGGGCTGATTAACGATCCTTACATGGATAACAGCTTTAAACTCAATGATGGTTTACGCACCGCCCGTAAATTATTAGTGGATTTGAACGACAGCGGTATGCCAACCGCGGGTGAGTTTCTTGACATGATCACCCCACAATATATGGCTGATTTAATGTGCTGGGGAGCCATTGGCGCCCGTACGACAGAATCTCAAGTACACAGAGAGTTAGCCTCGGGTCTTTCTTGTCCGGTCGGCTTTAAAAATGGTACAGATGGCACGATTAAAGTTGCTATTGATGCGATAGGTGCTGCCAATGCACCACACCATTTTTTATCTGTGACTAAGTTGGGCCATTCGGCGATCGTTTCGACTAAGGGCAATCCTGATTGCCACATTATTTTACGGGGTGGCCGCGAGCCCAATTATAGCGCGCCGCATGTCACTGAGATTAGCCAGCAATTGTTAAAAGCAAAGCTTGCCGACAACATCATGATCGACTTTAGCCATGCGAATAGTAGTAAAGAGTATCAACGTCAATTAGTGGTTGCTGAAGATGTAGCTGGTCAAGTGGCGGCGGGAAATACTGCTATTTTTGGTGTTATGGTAGAAAGCCATTTAGTGGAAGGTCGTCAAGATCTTATTGAAGGTCAAGAGTTATGCTATGGGCAGAGTATTACCGATGCGTGTATTGGTTGGGATGATACCGAGCGTCTGTTAGCCATTTTGAATCAAAGCATTATCGAACGCCGTCAGGTTTAATTATCTGCTCGAGCGAACTCAAACCGCAACTATACCTGAGTTAGCCGTTAACGATTGCGGGTTAAGTAAAAACAAAGGCGCTATCCCGGCGCCTTTGTTTTATCTATTTATTGCTTATTTCAACAATGTATTCATTTGCTTTGGCTAAGCTACCAAAGGCGGCAATAAGGTTGTTTCTACCTTTATCTTGTATCTCTGGATTGCCTGATTCGATCATCATCCACACCCAAGTTTGGATCAGTGGTAATGGCGGGTATTGAACTTTAGCGGAATCCAACATAAAGCTTCCTTTGATCTTAATTTAATTTGTTTGTCTTAATGTTCTCGCTAGAACTTGGGCGTATGAATCGCAAAATCTAGCGCGTAGAGGTTAACAAATTCTATTGATTTGTATAACCGCCTCCATGGCATTTTGGGCAAAACTGCAAAAATAATCAACAGCAGCAACTCTGTGCCAAGCCTTCTTCCATTGCACTCTTATCCTCCTACATACGGCTCTGAGGTTAAGCAAAACGGTACATGCCTGAACACAAATCAGTATAAATTCATTTATTGTGAATACGCCAGTGTAATGCGTAAGTATGATGTTTTGACTTTAAATACAATCAAAATAGCTGCTGAGTATGTCGTGAATAAGTCTATTTGTCTGTCAGGAAAATCTGATTGATTTTATTCAGACTTTGCTAGTTTCGCTTAGCTTATGTCCGGTATGAACTGTTACAATTGGCATAACTCATTCAAGGTTATGTCCTATGCGCCCAACGTTATATTTTGAAGGTCCAGTCGATAAATTAAACTGGCACGTCATGAAACTGCTTTGGCCTTACTTATTGGAATACAAAGGCCGCATTGCGCTGGCGATGTCATGCCTCATCATCGCTAAGCTGACCAGCGTGGCTCTGCCTTTTATTCTGAAGCATTTGGTCGACACCTTAGATGCCGATAAAACCGCGCAAGCCCTCAGTGTGCCCGTAGGATTAGTGTTGGCTTATGGTGCGGTACGTTTACTAACGGCGATTACGGGGGAGATCCGCGATACCTTGTTTGGCCGCGTAACAGAGCGGGCGATCCGCCGTTTAGGTTTAGCGGTATTCGACCATTTACACCGACTTGACCTCGATTTTCATCTAGAGCGCAAAACCGGTGGCCTATCCCGCGATATTGAACGCGGCACCAGCGGCGTGAGTTTCCTCATGCGTTTTATGGTGTTCAACATAGTGCCAACCTTGCTCGAAATTGTCATGGTGATTGGCATTTTCTTCTATAACTACGGGATTGCGTTTGCGGCAATCACCTTTATTGCTGTGTTGGCTTATATTATTTTTTCTGTGGTCGCGACAGAATGGCGTACTGATTATGTACGTGATGCGGCCAAGGCTGACTCGTTATCGAATACCCGCGCCATCGACAGCTTGCTGAACTATGAAACGGTAAAGTATTTTAATAATGAAAAGTATGAGTCGCAGCGCTATGACCAAGCGCTTGAACAGTGGGAAGTCGCCAAACGTAAAAACCGCTTATCTTTGTTTGCGCTCAATGGTGGACAAGCTGTGATTATCGCCCTGGCGATGACGGCTATGATGGCGCTGGCGGCATACAGAGTTACCTATGGCAATATGACCTTAGGTGATTTTGTGTTGATTAATGCGTTTATGATGCAGCTCTTTTTACCCCTTAACTTCTTAGGTTTTGTATATCGCGAAATTCGCGGCGCGTTAGCCAATATTGAGCGCATGTTTAGCCTGCTCGATAAACATCCTATGATAGTCGACTTACCCCAAACACTCGATTTTCAACCCACTAAGGGTGAGTTGATATTTGAAAATGTTAATTTTAGCTACGATGAGCGGCAAATTCTGCGGGACGTGAGTTTTAAGGTTGAAGCTGGTAAAAAGGTGGCTGTTGTAGGTGATAGTGGTGCAGGTAAATCGACCCTGATTAAACTACTATTTCGATTTTACGATGTGGACCAAGGTGCGATTAAAATCGATGGTCAAGATATCCGCCATCTCACCCAAGATGCGCTGCGGCGTGCCATTGCCATAGTGCCGCAGGATACCGTGCTGTTTAACGATTCATTAGTCGAAAATATACGTTATGGTCGCCCAAGCGCGACGGATGAAGAGGTGTGTAACGCTATTAAATTAGCGCACTTAGAGCAATTTATTGCATCACTTGCCCTTGGTTGGGACACAAAGGTGGGTGAGCGCGGCTTAAAGCTATCTGGCGGAGAAAAACAGCGGGTCGCGATAGCAAGGGCCATTTTGAAGGGCTCGCCCGTGCTGGTGTTTGATGAGGCGACATCTTCACTCGATAGTCGCTCCGAGCAAGCTATTTTGTCGGCACTGCGGGAAGTCGCTAAGGGGCACACTAGCCTAGTGGTGGCTCATAGGTTATCGACCATAGTCGATGCCGATCAAATTGTGGTATTAAGCCAAGGAGAAATAGTTGAGCAAGGTAATCATCAGACTTTGCTGTTGGCAAATGGTCTCTATGCCAAATTATGGCGGATACAAAATGAGCAACAACATACTCATCTGAGCAGTTAATAGCGCAATACAGTTCAGTCTTTATTCAGCTTCGGCTCTCTATACTCAATGCCAACACATCAATCGGAAGAGATCTGGCATGGAAAATATTACACTGAGAGCTAATATTGAAGGCAAAGAAGAAAAAGTCGCCACTGATTGGTATGCCATCATGGCGACATTGAAAAAACGTGGTGTTGATTATGATTCGTTGCAACGTATTCATGCTGAATTGAATGCGGGTCTACTGGTGACCACTCGGCGACTTACCTTGGCGAAAGTCAATCCAGAAATGGTGCTGGCAGGTGTGATCCGCGATATGAACGCGCCGACAAGTGACTTTATGGGTATGCGTTAGGTGTGTTCGCTAGTGCTTTAGTACAGTTTAGGTGAGAACGTCCGAGAATAGAGGTGAGCCTCTATTCTTGATGCTCTAGAGAGACTCCAGAGATAAAATATGGCTGAATTAAGCTACGCCGTTCAGCTTCCCCGCTTTCCAACCTTCACATAAAAGATTCAATTTAGGTACTGACTCATCTATCAAAGTGAGTCGAATGATCTGCCCTTCGCGAAAACACACCAGTTCACCTTCGATCTCGGTTAGGCGATTACAGCTCTTACAGCTAGTGCTTACAGTTTTACTGGCGGGCAGTTGGCTTACGAAGCTAGATTTCAAAGTGTTTCCTTAAGTTCAATTGTGGGTAAGACATTTGAATAATGTCTCACGTCACGGATCTTACCTCTTTTGTGATACGCATTCAAATATACCTTATGTAAACCCTATATAAACGAAAGTTGTATTCGCCATTAACCGCGAGGGTTCGCGGCTACTTATCCATATGTGCATAGTATTTATCGAGTGAAATGGATAAACCGCTATCGAGCACAATTCGGACATGTGAAGGTTTGAGTTGTCTTGGTTCTGTCACTCCGCAAGAGTGCGCAATTAAGGCTAAGTCATGGTGTAAATTATGATTATAGTTAGCAACACGAGCCGATTTATCCCTAGGATCGAGTCCTTGTTGTAGCTTGGGATTGTGCGTTGTGATGCCCGTTGGGCAGGTATCTCTATTGCACTGTAAGGCTTGAATACAACCGAGGGCGAACATATTGCCACGAGCCGATGCGATGAAGTCGGCACCTAATGCCAAAGCCCAAGCGACTCTTGATGGCACTATGAGTTTACCCGAAGCGATGACTTTGATGCGTTTACGCAAACCTCGTTGGATCAAGACATTAACTAGGATAGGTAAGCTTTCCTTCAGTGGTAATCCGACATAATCCATTAAAGGTTGTGGTGCAGCGCCTGTGCCGCCATCGGCACTGTCTAAGGTAAAGAAGTCGGGGGCAGAGTCTTCGCCACGACGTTCGATTTCATCACATAAATCTTCGAGCCACTGTACGTCACCGAGTACGGCCTTAATGCCCGTTGGTTTACCGGTAACTTCACGTACTCGTTCAACCATATCCAAAATATCGTTCACGGATTTGAATTCAATATGACCATTAGGGCTAATAGAGTCATAACCCTGAGGAATACCGCGGATATGGGCAATTTCAGCTGTGACTTTGATCCCTGGTAAAATGCCGCCTTTGCCCGGTTTAGCTCCTTGACTCATTTTAATTTCAAACATTTTGACTTCGGGATGAATGGCTATCGACTTGAGCTTTTCATCGTCTAAATGTCCGTGCTCATTACGTACACCGTATTTGGCCGTTCCAATTTGAAAGACGATATCGCAGCCACCTTTTAGATGATAAGGGCTCAAGCCGCCTTCACCTGTATTAAGCCAGCAACCCGCCTGCGCTGCACCGTGGGAAAGGGCGGTAATTGCTGGGCGCGATAGAGCCCCAAAGCTCATGGCTGAAATATGACAAATGGCTTGAGTCGTATAGGGTTGGCGGCAATTGGTGCCAATTGTCAGTGGATGAATGGGCGTGATCTCTTCATCTTGGGTTGGGAAGGCGGTATTCATGAACATAATGGTACCAGCATTATCTAAGGGGCGAGTCGAACCAAAGGCGATAGTTCTATCAACATTTTTAGCCGCGCGGTAAACCCAACTGCGTTCTGCACGGTTGAATGGCAGTTCTTCTCTGTCTTGGGCGAAAAAGTATTGTCTAAAGAACTCGCCTTGTTTCTCGAACAGATACCGAAAGCGACCAATTACAGGATAGTTATGTCTTACCGCTTGTTTGGTCTGCATTTTATCTGCGATATACATGTAAATAACCGCGAGTACTGCGAGTCCTATTACAATTAAAAACAGCCCTGAAAATAGATCGAGTCCCCACATAAACCAATTGAGTTCACTCATGTTATTTATCCTTATTCTTGTCCGTAACGGGTGGCGATCAAGCTCGCAGGTTGGTCATCATTAAGAGAGAGTAAAAACAGCTGGCTATAGTCATCTTCACTGATCGCTTGGATCTCAGGTCCACCAAGGGCTTTAATGATCAATGGGACAGTGTTTGAATGCCCAACGATGAGTGTATTGCCCTTTACAGCATGCACTTGTTCAACAATGTGTTGGATATGTCCTTCGATAGGTTTGGCAGCTTCTACTATCGTCACAGGTAAATGGCGAGCCTCGGCGATGGGCGCGAGTGTTTGCTGGGTTCTTAGGTATTGAGTCGCAATAAGTTGCGACAGCGGCGTGCGGCTCAAGGCAGTGATCAGTGATGTTGCGCGCATTTCTCCCTTGGGTGATAACTGCGGGTTATTGGCTGGCGTGTCGGCTTTTTCGGCATGTCTGACTAAAATAATTAGTCTGCTCTCCGCATGAGCTTGGCTAATGGGAGTAAAGCCGAGGCAAGTGAATATGACGAGGCTTGTTAGCAGGCTAAAGCGTTTTATATTGATACCCAGATTATGCTTAAAATAGTGCTTAAGGATTAGTGTAAACCCGTGAAAGCGGAAATGACTCAAACTGCGGCCTGCTGCCATGGTGTAACATCCTTTTCTATTGGCTTATGTCTAAGCTCAGCGATAGTAATGATCTGCATTGCGGTGGGTTGGCGCTTTATGCACCTTATTAAAGAATGAACCCACTTAATTTATGTGGGCCTTATCATGGCCTTGTGGTCAGATGGTACTTCAATTCTAAAAATTACTAAAGCTGGTTAAATTTTGGTCGATAATTAAGTCGACCCGAATTGAATGGATAGTCATCATGGAAATCAATAAACCCCCTCAAGTGCAAGGTACTCCTTTGCCACAGAAAAAATATGCTGAAAACGCGGCGTCTAAGGGCACCGAAGTGAGTGATTCGAAGGACGCGAAAGCCACAGAAGTAACCTCGAAGCAAACCGCGCAGCAAACGAGTAAGCAGCTGATGAATCAAGCGATTTTATCGGCACAGCAAGATGTGAATATCAAGTCAGGCGATCAGTCTATGGCCTTGCTTTATCGCGCAGCGATAGAGTCGATTAATAAAGAATTAGCGCCCACTATGGGCGAGAACGCGATTCAGACGGCTTATGATAATGGCGTAGATACTTCTCCAGAAGCGACTGCAGATCGTATCGTGAGTTTTGCGACGCAGTTTTTTAGCATTCACCAACAACAAAATTCGGGTATGAGTCTAAGTGATCAACTCGATAGCTTTATGGGGATTATTGGCGGTGCCATCGACAATGGCTTTAAAGAGGCTAAAGATATTCTGTCTGGCCTTAAAGTATTGCAGGGTGATATTGCCGATGGTGTCGATAAAACCTACAGCTTAGTGCAAGAGGGGCTGCAAGCCTTTAGAGATAGCTTTAACAAGAAGACTGATGAGACAGTATCGAGTCCGAGTTAATACCTCAGTATTTTCAGTTCTATATTCAGCGTTATAGTCATAAGCCCCTTATATAACTGTCTCTTGATCACATCTTTTGCTCAAGAGACAAGGCTAGCTGGTAACCTTCAAGGATGGTTTGCAGTTTAAACCATCCTTGCCATAACCTTTCCCAGCCCACAATTCCGCTTCGTTTGCTGTCAT
>NZ_JAGTUL010000074.1:0-7744 GCF_018224605.1 Shewanella sp. M16
AGCAGCCAATAGACACTCAGAGTAAATAGATTAACCGCCGAGGCACGTTTCAAAGCACACCAAGGGGTATTGTCAGATAAACGGAAAAGGGCGGCGCAGCCGCCGCTTGTTTCGCGTTTTGCGGGGAACTAACAGGGAATAGCGACTATCGGCGGCCAATAAAAACGAGCCTGAATGCGGCTGCGACGAAATAAATAGCAGAAATGGCAATGAACAGCCAACAAATCACCAATAGTACATTATCCAAGAACGCCATCATCATTTTGTCCTTTCATTTTATCAGCTTAAAGACTTTGCGATTAGCAGCGGTTTTGGTGTTATCAGTCAACGGCCAAATTTCCCAAGGAGAATCGACGCCTGTTCGACTCCTTAGAAAGTCATCTCCCTTGCGCCATTGAAATTCTTCATAATCAATACACCACTCAAACACTTCACCCTGTTTGACGGACTTGAGATCACTTATCTTTACAATCTCTATCGCACGTTGAGACATGCCTAATTCTCCTTGTCGTTATCGCAACACTCACATGTCTTCATCTTCCCACTCGATGAGGCGGTATTTTTGAAACTCTGGATGCACTTTAAGCTGCTCGTGAACATCAGCGGGAATATGAAAATTCAACTCCCCCGCTTCAATCAAATACTTCAAACACGCTAAGCCCTCATGCTCAAGCCCAGACTCATCAATCACGCGCTGCACTTGATTGGCTTGGCATCGATACCGCGCCCCACCGACAACGACATTCACCGCGCCAGAGGGCATAAAAATCATCGTCACTGGATAGTGATGGCCACCAAACAGATTCACAAAGGAAAAATAAACATGATGACCTTCACGAGTACAACTCACGATATTGTTGATTGGCATGATAACGCCCTCACTGTGTTGCACTGGAATAATGTGGATCGGTTCATCGGCTTGTACTGCTTGCTCATAGGCTGCGACAACCTCGGGATTATCCATAAGCTGCGCTTTCACCTCTGAAAATGGAATACCGGTTACTTTGCCCATATCAATCTCCCACTTTTGAACACGATCTTACTGAGTCTGCGCTGTTCATTAACTTATCGGCCGCCTTGGCCAAGAAGTCCGAACGGTCTTTGAACTCGCGATGAAACGCCACAAAGCTATCGATACGTACAATCTGCGATTCTGACAATGTGATATTGAGGCGTTTTTGTTTGGCTTTAAGCGCCTCTAGTGGCACCTCTAAGGCCAGCCATTGGTCGAACTTGGGATGCAATGCCTGATAGTCGCGATATCCTTCATTCAAACTATCGACTAAATGACCATCGTTGATCACTTCCTCAGCCATTAATAAAATGGCTTCTTTAGCCTTAAACAAGATTTCTTCTTGGCAATCCGCCGCCGAAAAACAGCCATAGCCTAATTTTTCAAACACGGGGATAACGATACCAAACGCCTGCGTTTCATCAGCAGGGCTTTCGATCCCGACCATAAATAGCATTGTAAAACCTCTGCGTTAACCGTTGAACCATTATACACACGCATACACACAACTCAATTTATTTAGTTAATTCTTGCTCAGATTTACCCTGAATTAACAGGGTAAATCTGCATCAGTATGCGGCTTAAAATCCAGCTGGCATCAACGCATCAAAGTAGGCTTTTTGTGCATCATCTAGCCCTTTTCGCTCACCGTTCACTAAGCTATCAACCTGATTTGCTAAATCCTTTTTCTTGAGTGCAGCGGCTTGTAATGCCCACTGCTCACCCATGACAGGCTGAGCCATATCAATTAAACAAGACAAACTCACGCGCTTAAAGAAGGTTTCCGCAGTAGGTCGCCAGTAGTTAGACCATTTCACATCGAGCGTGGATATCACGGCCTCAACAGCTTTATGACTATTATCAATTGACGCCTCGAACATGGAAGCCGTGGCGTAAGCCACCTGCTTTTCTTTCTCTTTTACATCGAGGGCGCAAAAAGCGTTAAAGCGTTCAGCGACCGTGGGCAGACCAACCCACGCTAAATTTAGGCTGGCTTTTACACCCTCGATTAACTGCACCGCTTTGTTATCCGTGAGCGATCCCGTTTTAGGATGGCAAGTGGTGTCGTTAACGCTGATATGCAGTGGACGACTGCCATAATGTGAATCAGTGAACGCGCTTACACAGACAGAAAAATGCAACGTATCAAGCGCAACGCTTGGCGCACTCATTAACGCATGTTTCGTGATAATCAAACGCTGCGCCCGTAAGTCGTCATTAAGCGCAGCGGAATAACCGCTAGTATCCTTTTCTTCAATTTTTTTCACGTCACCCACGTTGAGTGGGTCTGATTGCACACTGGCTTTTAATTGTGCCAGCGCCTTTTTATCGTCCTTATGCACTAACCCAATATAGATACTGACAGGCTCACCATAACTTTTTAACACGAGCATACACCCCGCTAGCGCCATTTCAGCGGGATCATACTCACCCTCTTTTGAGTCTAGAAGCCCAAACCCTGCAAGTTCATCGTATTCAGAAACTAACTTTATCTGTGTCCACTTCCAGCCACGCGCGATTAACTTTGCTGCTTCGATTTCCAATTTTGCGGTCGCTAATGATTCGAGCAACGCTTTATCATCAAGATAGACTTCGTCACTGAACAAGTCTGAGGTCACAACCCCGCCCGCTTTTTCGTATTCTTCTTGGCCAACAAACTGAGCCAAATAGTGATCAGCATTCACAGCGGCGTCTTTAAGCATATTGCGGAACTGGTTTTCGTTGTAACGTCTATCGCCTGCCAGCTCCCACACTTCGACTTGTTTTTCGACACTGGCAATCGTGAATATCATCACAACATCAAGCGACACGTTCCCCGCTTTGTACGCATCGAGCACAACAGGGGCGACCATGCTTAACTTCATGCGCTGCTGCACGAATTTCGCTGTTACGCCAAACCGCGTCGCAACATCAGCAATGCTAGCGCCCTTATTCACCATGTCAGCAAAAGCGTGAAATTCATCGACTGGGTGCATCTTTGCACGTGTGAAATTTTCAGTCATTGATAGCTCGGTGGCATAGTTGGCCACTTCTTCGGCTGTCAGCAACTTAACAGGCACAAGCGTTTTCGGTTTCAGCTTATTATTTTTGACCGCTTTAATGAGCTGTCTCAGTCTACGACCACCGCCCAAAACTGGGTATAAGCCTTGCGCGTTCATGGGCTCGACAATCAGATTTTGTAAAATGCCATGCGCCAAAATGGAGGCATACAACTGTTCATCGTCAGCCTTAGACGCATTTTCTTTACGCGCGTTCTTCTCAGACAACACCAACTGGTTAATCTGCAATTGCAGTAACACTGGCTTTGCTGTTGAAGCCAATGCCACCACAGCGTTAGCCGCAGTTGCTGATTTTTGAGCAATATCGGGCTTGTGAGAGCCTGCTTGAGTCTTTGGGCTGGCAGGTAAAGTGGTGGCTTTAGTGTGAGTTGCTTGCGCTTGAATTGAGTTTGTCATTGCTTGTTTTCCTGTCGTTTAAATATCGTTCTCGTCTTCGCCTAACTTCCTGACTCATTTCACGTTCTGACAGACAAGGGCGCGCAGCGGCGAAGCCTCCCTTGGCGGGCAGGTTGTGAAATGAGACAGATAAGAAGTGACAGCGCAGACGTGAACGGTATTGGCAGGGAAACGATGACAAGCGATAGAGAAGCGCACGCTTACTCACACTTTAGCCGGCAATGAACCGGACAGTGCTTTAGGAAGTTGATGTTTGCTTTTGTTTGGGGCTTGGTGATTGCGTTAGGGATTGGCAAGCAGGAACGTAGAGCCACGGCAAGCTTGCTTGCCATCAGTGGATCACGTTATCGCGGGGAGCGAAGCGAAAAGCCCGACCGAAGGGAACGCCCAGTTTAAGACCAATCTCCGGTGAGCTGTTTTACTTCCGTTTCACGAAGACAAAACGCCGTATTAATCGACGTTAGATTATCAAACTTCTCACGTTGAGTGAGCGCAGGATCTTGATCTATTTTACGCTCAGCGCCGGTCACTTGGATTAATAGCGTATCGAGATTCTTACTGGCTTTAAACTTACGCAACCAAACCAAATCCAACTCTGACAAGGTGTTATTATCAATATAATTCATAGCTTCTCGTATGTTTACCAAATATTGGCTTGCTGACAACGACTTTTGACGATCTCATTATCATTGAGCTGAATGGCGGCAATTTTTTTAGCCCGCTGGCACTCTTGGATATTCACCGGATATTGCTTATCCCACGCACTCATAAGCTGGCGCTGCGACTTACTCATCGAATATTTAGGATAACTTTGGTCCATATACAGATAGGACCGAGCAATGCGCCCTCTAGCGTCTTCGGGAGGTTGAGCTTTGCTACCATCAATGCGCATATCACAGGCACCAAAATCAGATTTAGCCGACGGTAACAAGGCAAAATTGTAATTACTGCGCAGCGCATTCACAGCGCCAATGGCCGGAAATAGATTGTGCATATCCGCTTGCATGTATCGATACTCAACATTCATCTTCTCGGCACACTTGCGGCCCTTGAACGACTTACCTTTGCTATCGACACATTGCCCATGGCCATCACGCCACTCAATAAATGCTTTGCCAAAATTTTCGGCGGGTACAACGTGTTCCCATTCTATTTTTTTAGCGCGCGCTAAATGTGTTTTAGTAGTAAATCCTGGCGGAGAGATTACCTGCCCTTTTGCGTCAAATGCAGCACCGCAATAGAGGGTTTCCCGCTGATCTTGATAGACCGATAACAGCTGTTTTTTAGCCTGATTAAACGACTGATTGGTCGTATTGGAAGCAACAGCAAAAAGGGGAATTACCGCAATGATTGAAATAAAAAAACGATTCAAATATCTTTCCTTTTTTCAAGCAAATCACAATATTCGCTAGCTCGCAAATCGATTTTAATAATGCGATTTGGCCAAATTGCATTCAATTTATACCAGAAACCCAACCCACCACAGATAACATGAACGGGTTGTATCATTTCAGAAGAGTTAGCCACCAACCAACTGACCATAGCAGTGCCATTTTTTACCCCTGTAGTGGAAGCCCTAATATCATGAACCAATAAGAGATTATCCTCTTTCCACAACTCAGTTTTCACTGAACCGATATATTTTGAATTGGAGAAAAAACGATAATTTATAGTCGGGCCTTGGTAGTCAGGAAGATAACCTTGAATCTCTTCTGAAACCCTATCTATAGTGGGAATTGATATCTTCGGTTTTCTTCTTAAGAAATTGAACATTCGTGATTTTCCGCACTAATTACTCAAACTCTGAATTTATGTCATGAATACTCGGCAAAGGAATACCATTGTCTCTAACATTTTTGGCATCAACCTGTTCGTTCATAACAAGCATTCCAGTCTTATCGTTACGAGCTATAACGACTACTTTTTCACTATCGCTCACAGCATCAACAGCCCCAATACTCATAACTTTAACAGTATAAGTTGTCGCCCCAAATTTACGGCCAGAGCGCATTAGATCCGTTAGTTTTTTGCAGTCTTTAGTATCCAATGTGCTACTTTCCGACACATCGTTCTGTTCGAAGCTCTTGATATACATCCCATACCAGTTCTGACGAAATACCACGCCGACCGGTATCTGTCGCACACTCCAAATCAATGATGTATGAAACACCACGATTAATAGCAGAGGGATATTTAGCAAGCAGAAACACCTTTTCTAGCTCTGTCTGGTAATCAAGCATCTCCAACAGTGACTCTGTTGTGCCATCATCCCAGCGAATATAGGTTTTGTTCTGAAGAGCTTTCAGGTGCAAGGGCACCAATAACGAAGAAACAATCTCACCCGCTCTAATTTCTTTATACGCGCACCAATGCGACTTAATCGAGAGCACACCATTTAACAGCACAATGTCACAGGCCAGCGTCGCGTTAACACTATCATTGACGTCATAGCGAGCATAAATTTCCACGAACCCTACTTGCTCAATGGCAATTTTATCGATGAGGCTCCAGAAATTGGGAAGCGAGGTTTCATCTGATATAGTCAGCCTTCCCCCATGCTCCTGCAGCATTCTATTCAGTTGTGCAGTAAAAAAATTATCTGACACTTTTTCCGCAAGAGACTCGATATCGCTCAATTGGAGTGTTATACCTTTGCTTCCTTGATGCGTCTTACCAAAGAAAAAATCTTCTTTTGTTCTCATTGTTTATACCTTATATAGATGTAGCTCTAGATGTAGATCGACGTTCTGTGTCCATCATTTCCGTGATATTAGAACGATGGACGCAACGCCGACCTAGAGAAATATTTAACACTGTTTAGTGTTAATCTCAGGTTTACACCAAGTATTACCAAAGCTCAAATCACTGAGTTGTAGATCCCAAGCAGTCAAGATAACATCAGCAACGTCCTTTGCTATTTTGTCCTTGTCAGCATCACTCAGTTCATAACGCTTTAAAATAATGTCAACTTGCTCTTTAACCATTAGCGCTTGTTGCTTTTTAACTTCTAAGTTCCTAGACATTTGATTTTTCCTCTTATTCTCAAAAAATTGTAACCTATGACAGACGTTTTAGGTTGTATACGTGGAGTAAGGCCTGGATAAAGCACCATAAAATCCTATTACGCTTTAATCATCGGAATATCGGACCAACGGGTGGTGTACTGCGGCGATAAAAACTGACGGCGCATAGTCCAATGCTGATCACTCCCCTGTGCAGCAATATACAACACATCACGGCCATAGCGATTATTCAGACTATCAAAGATTTTCATTAAGTTAGGATCGCTCTTTGGCGCATTAAATAAGTCATATTGCACTGACGTTTTAGGGCAAAGATCAATCAGGCCTACACCAATTCGGTAATAGCGCACACCTGGGCGATAAAGGTTTGATAGCTCGCTGCTAACCGCGGCGCACAGTTCACGACTGTCATCAGTGGCACAAGTAAACTGAACAAGCCTTTTAAAATACACAGGCTGTGGATCATGTGGCGAGTTGGCGGCAAACACGACCATTGCTTTACACAATGAGCCTTGTTCTCGAACCTTCGCACCGGCAATTGCGGCATGCTTTGCTAACGCTTGGTGTAAATGTTCCCGGGTACATATTCGTTCGCCTAGGCTGCGGGTGGAAAATATTTGCTGCTTATCTGCTTTGGTGACATCCCACGTTTTACAGATCTGCCCATTGAGTTCTCGCACAGTTCGCTCTACATCGATGGAAAAATGTTGTCGCGCCACTTTCGGCGCCAGTTGTGCCAAATCATAGGCAGTATGCACACCCAGTAATCCCAGTTTGACCGTTAGTTTGCGGCCAATCCCCCAAACTTCATCAACTGGCATCGATTTTAAAATCTCAATACGCTGCGCATCATTATCAATAACGCAAACACCTTTATATTGAGCCAATTGTTTCGCGGCATGATTAGCCAACTTCGCCAAGGTTAATGTCTCACCAACCCCCACACACACCGGCAAACGGCATTCACGCCAAACTGTTCGGCGCAGCTGAGCACAATGTGCCGTTAAGTCTGCAATTGCAGCACAGCCTTTAAACGACACAAAAGACTCATCGATGGAGTACACGTATTGCTCGGGTGCGAAACGCCCGATCACTTGCATCATTTTTGCAGACAGATCTGCGTACGGTTCATACAGTTGGCTAATAATTCCTGCTAAAAATAGACGAGTAAGTGATCATCCTTTCTGCTACATAGGTTGCTGGCGTCTAACACCTGAAAAATCACCAAGCTCAATTTGCTGTCTATTTTTTAG
>NZ_JAGTUL010000075.1:0-7114 GCF_018224605.1 Shewanella sp. M16
TATTTATTTCCTGTGAAATTGTAACTATTTCATAGGCAATAAAATAAACATACAATTTTATTACATTCAATTAATTCTATTATCATTTCTATTGTGCGGCTTCTTTATTAAAGCAAGTTTATCAAAGCAGCTTTAACGGGAATACTGTGCGGCAGCGTTATGAACAAGAGTTATGGATGATGAACTGATTATTAAGCATGGACGTTATTTGGCAAGGAATATCCAAAAGGGGAACTGGTACCTTCCCCTTTTGGTCGACTCTTGATGAAAAATTAAGAGTGAAGCCCACTACTTTAATTTGGCTTTAAATAAAAACAGACTGAAAGAGAAGCGAGATTTAACGAGTCACAGTGACATTATGAGCAGACCTTCTGTTACCAACCTTCAACAGAAGGTCAAATCTTCACACAAACAAACAGCGCATTACCTGATGCTAAATCCCACGGGACAATTCTTTCATAATCGTGTTCGAAAACATGCACTTCAAAATAGGGCGCTAACAATTCCTGCAGCTCAGTGAAGCTGGTAGCGACCATAGCATGTTGGTCTTGCCATTGCTCAATACTGTGGACTTCTTGTAAGCCCACTTCTTGCAAACCTGCGGCGTGTAACCCAGCTTCCAGCGAGCCTAAGCCTTTCATATCAGAGACAGGTAAAGGCGAGACATCAGCAAACGGCTGACTGCTTTTGGCAATACTCAACTTTAATGACTGTTTCTCACCTTGCCCACTGTAATGCCAGCCGGATTCGAAGGCGAAATGACTACCATCAAACTCGGCAAAATGCTTAACCGAACTTGTGTTATCGATTCTGTGCTTATCGACAGTATTAAAACAAAACAGCCCACCGTCATTAAGTGCGCTATGCACACTGGCGATACAGCTTTTAAGGCGTTCGATGCAAGCACTGTAATGGATGGAATATAAAAAACAGGTAATCAAATCGACGCGCTCTTCTAAATAAAAAGCCGTCATATCTTGGAGGTTAAACTGAGCTTCAGGGCAACGACGCATGGCCATGTCTAGCATAGGCTGATTAATATCAAGGCCACTGCACTGATAACCAAGGTCGATAAAATGCCGCACATGTGGACCAGTGCCACAGGCTAAATCAAGATGTTGCTTACCATTATTGCCGAGGAACTGATGCAGACGATGGATACTCGCGCTCTGTTGCTGGTAGTTGATATCGGAACACATTAAATCGTAATAACCGGATAAATCGGTATAGAGCGCGTTGGAAGACATAGTAGCGAATAGGTAACAAGGGCAATTTTAGGTGGCGCATGATATATCAGTTAGCCGATATCAGAAACAAAGAATTATCCATCGAGTCTCTGCACGTGTTATCACTCTAATCGTGCAACGATATCAATCCACCTAACCATTTACTTTGAGGCGTGAAAGCTCAGCTCTTCATAGGAACTCAAATATTCAAGTTGTGGTTTGGCAAAATAATAACCCTGAAAATACTCAATCCCTATTCCAGCGAGATAATTAAGTTCGGCTTCAGTCTCAATGCCTTCGGCCAAAACTCTTGTATTAAGCTCTAAACAAATACGCAGTATTTCATCCACAGCTAACTGCTTTTCTCTATCGAGAGCGATATCACGGATCAAGGTCATATCAAGTTTTAATACTTGAGGGCGCAGGGCTTCGAGCCAGCTTAAATCAGCAAAACCACTGCCAAAATCATCGATTGCCGTGATAAAACCACGCTTAGCATAGCTCTCGAAGATACGGACTAATTTTGCCCGATCAACAATTTGCTCGCCCTCAGTCACTTCGAACATGATTTTGTGAATATCAAACCCATACATGTCGGCGGCTTCAATCGTCGCGCGGATACATGTCTCAGGGTTATATACGGCATTAGGTAAAAAGTTGATACTGAGCATCTTATCGAGTCCCAGCTTTGAAGCGGTTTCTATCGCTTTAACACGGCAAGCCTGATCAAAATAGTATTTATTATTTTCATTAATCCGCTCAAACACCCACGCAGCCCCTTCACCATCAGGGCCTCTAACCAGAGCTTCATAACCGCTAATCTCACGACTAGGCCAATGGATAATAGGTTGAAATGCCATTCGAATTTCAAATCCTAATGACTTACCACTTAAGCAATCCATGCAAGTTTGTTGCTTTATTCGAGCGGGAAAATCCATAAACGGCCTCCTAAACATTAACCTTACTAGTGTGAGGATAAATACTTAAATTTGCCAGTTTTTACTGTTCATCATCCTAATAAAATCCATCACATATAGAGTGAAGAATGCTATTTCCAAAAATATAAAACGATTGTAAACGGCATAAAAAAATGGATGAATCCCAATAGGAGCTTCATCCATCACCATATGCCTCTGACTGATTTACTTCAGTTTATAAACCACTTCAACTCTATCTTCTATGCTCACTTGACCATATTGATAACTCTCGGCGGCGCCCATGGCATCGGCTTTAGCGCTCATGCGTAACATGACAGGTTGCACAGGGCGTTGATCGTAATAACGGATCTGCCAAATCTTACCTAGATTTTCACCAAAGCCTTTAGCCAAAGATTCGGCTTTTTGTTTGGCATCCACAATCGCGGCTTGACGTGCTTTGGCAACGTATTCAGCTTCTTTGCTCGACTTAAGGGCAATGTTATTGACCCGATTCATGCCCTCTTCTAAGGCAGAATCTAAAATAGCATTCAAGCGGCTTAAGTCTGTTACCGTCACGGTAATTTGGCGACTGGCAGTATAACCCGTCAGCTCAGGTGCCTTATCTTGCACATACACATATTGCGGTTGAAGATTTAAATTCGCGCTCTGGATCTGCTCTTTAGTCACACCCGCTGCGGTGAGACGGGCGATAAACTTAGCCACGGCGGCATCGGAATTGTCTTTGGCGGCTTTAGCGGTTTTTTCGGTCACGGCCACTTCCACATTCACATCCGCCATATCGGGTTCGACTTGGATTTGGCTCACACCCATGGTTTCAATATGCGGGAAATCGACCTCAGCGGCGAGCACTGCTGGCGCCATAAACGCGCTAGAAAAAAGACCACCCGCCACCAATACCGCTAAAAGAGAATTTTTCATAACTTACTCCAAAATAATGTGCTTATACCTAAACCACTTCAAATAGAACGCATATTCAAAACGAGACAACTAAAACGACTGTGTCGCTTATTTAGCGCTTAGGCTATCAGTAAAAAGTGCCAATACTTGTGCCAATATGTAACAGCATCAAGAAATTGTCTCTTGCCCCTATAAACGCGGCCAATTTTAAAAAGGGTTAATTTTTCTGAAAAATGTTTAGCGCTTTTTATCCAGATGAGTTCGACCTTGGATCTTTGGCTTGTCTTCCTATATCCACACCCCAAATAGGCCTTAGGGTTAACTGGCATATTCAGCGCCCCAGTTGTACACTTTTCAGCCAAAGCTACTGTACCTTTTAATCACTTCAGGTATAATCCGCCAACTTTTTTAAGGCGGCTTATACCTCAGCGAGAAACCATGACAGTTGAAACTTTTAAACCCAAGCAAACGACCACGCTTGATATCCCAGTCAAAACATTAGAAGCAGCAAGCACTAATGCTGTTGCCACTGGGAATCGCATCGGTTTCGTGTCTTTGGGCTGCCCAAAAAACCTCGTGGATTCAGAGCGTATTCTGACTCAGTTACGCATCGACGGCTACGAAGTCACTAACAGCTACGACAATGCCGACTTAGTTATCGTCAATACCTGCGGCTTTATCGATGCTGCGGTGGAAGAGTCTCTGGATGCTGTGCGTGAAGCCTTAGAAGAAAACGGCAAAGTGATCGTCACTGGCTGCCTTGGCGCTAAAGAAAACCAAATCCGCGAAGTGCACCCAGATGTGTTAGAAATCACTGGCCCACACAGCTACGAAGCGGTGTTGAAGCACGTTCATAAATATGTGCCTAAGCCAGAGCACAACCCTTTCACCTCGTTAATCCCACAAACTGGGGTTAAGTTAACGCCTAAGCATTACGCTTATTTAAAGATTTCAGAAGGTTGCGACAACCGTTGTACTTTCTGCATTATTCCTTCGCTACGTGGCGATCTCGACAGCCGCCCAGCGGGCAGCATCTTAGATGAAGCTAAGCGTTTAGTGGAATCAGGCGTACAAGAAATTCTAGTTGTGAGCCAAGACACCTCGGCCTACGGCAAAGACAAAGGCGGTCGTACCGATTTTTGGAACGGTATGCCAGTCAAGCAAGACATTACTAGCCTAGCGCGCCAACTGGGTAAAATGGGCGCTTGGGTGCGTCTGCATTACATCTATCCCTACCCATGGGTTGACGATTTGATCCCGCTAATGGCGGAAGGTTTAATCCTGCCGTATTTGGATATTCCAATGCAGCATGCTAGCCCGCGCATCCTCAAGATGATGAAGCGTCCAGGCCGTGTTGACCGTCAGTTAGAAGCGATTCAACGCTGGCGTGAAATCTGCCCAGATCTAGTGATCCGCTCGACCTTTATCGTCGGCTTCCCTGGTGAAACCGAAGAGGATTTCCAAATCCTGCTCGATTTCTTAAAAGAAGCACGTCTTGATCGCGTCGGTTGCTTTAAGTATTCAGAAGTGGATGGCGCTGTCGCCAACACCATCGCCGAGCTAATCAGCGAAGACGTTAAAGAAGACAGATACCACAGATTTATGGAAGTCCAAGCCGAGATCAGCGCCGAACGTTTAGCCCGTTTCGTTGGCCGTACCTTAGACATTCTGATTGACGATGTAGACGAAGAAGGCGCCATTGGCCGCAGCTTTGCCGATGCACCAGAAATCGACGGCATGGTGTTTATCAATGGTGAAACTGAACTTGAGCCCGGTATGTTGGTTCGTGCCCGCATCACCCATTCAGATGAACACGATCTGTGGGCCGAAATAGTCGACGCTGACACCCAAGACTAAGCTGTTCTGATACAGGACAGGCTATGACTCAAAAAGCGAACCTCTGGTTCGCTTTTTGTTTTTATCATTTCGTAAGCATTAACACTGCGAATGCTTCAGAATCCTTACTCCACTGTTTCTTCACACTGTCTTGGCCCACGATATTGATTCATTGCCTGCCTCAATTTCGCTGATTTATCAGCAGCTAGGCTGAGACGTTATGAATTAAGCATTAAGCATCTGGCCCTAACATCTTGTTGGCATCGACCCAAAGCTCGAACTCTTCTGCCGTGACAAACTCAAGTTCTAATGCCGCTTGGCGCAGTGTCTTGTGTTCGCTATGGGCTTTTTTGGCGATCTTAGCGGCCTTTTCATAACCAATATGTTGATTCAGCGCCGTCACTAGCATGAGCGAGTTTTCCACATGCAGCGCGATTTGTGGCTCATTTGCCACTATGCCGACCACGCAGTGATCATTAAACGATTGGCAAGCATCCCCCAATAAGCGCCCCGATTGCAGCACATTGGCGATAATCATCGGCTTAAACACATTGAGCTCAAACTGACCATTGCTGCCGCCAATGCTAACGGCGACATCATTGCCCATGATTTGCGCGCACACCATAGTCATGGCCTCGACCTGAGTCGGGTTGACTTTGCCCGGCATGATTGACGAGCCTGGTTCATTTTCAGGCAGTAATAATTCAGCGATGCCGCAGCGCGGTCCAGAACCTAACATCCTAATATCATTTGCGATCTTCATTAAACTGACCGCCGCCACTTTATAGGCCGCCGACAGGGCGACTAATTCATCGTGGGCAGCAAGGGCGGCAAACTTATTCGGCGCCGTCACTAAGGGCAAGCCCGTGAGTTTTGCGATATTGTCCGCCACCTTAACGGCGTAATCCTTGTGTGTATTCAGCCCAGTGCCCACGGCGGTCGCACCTAAGGCTAACTCGGCCACCCGCTTGAGACTGTGCTCAATGCCTTCGATGCCATGACTTAATTGCGCGGCGTAACCCGAAAACTCTTGACCTAAGGTTAACGGTGTTGCATCCATAAAATGCGTGCGGCCGATTTTAACTAGGTGCGCAAACTCCTCGGCCTTGTGCTGCAAGCTCTGCTGTAGTGACTTCATGCAGGGCAAAACCAGCTCAACGGCTTGACGATAGGCAGCAATGTGCATGGCGGTGGGAAAAGTATCGTTGGAAGATTGCGAGCGATTTACATCGTCATTGGGGTGCAAACATTTAACTGCATCGGTGAGTTGCCCACCCGAGAGCACATGGCCGCGATAGGCGATCACCTCATTGATGTTCATATTGGTTTGCGTGCCCGAGCCCGTTTGCCAAATCACTAAGGGAAATTGCGTATCGAGTTCGCCCGCAATCAGCTCATCGCACACTTGGGCAATCAGTTGAGCTTTATCTTGGTGCAAGACGCCAAGCTGTTGATTGGTAATGGCGGCGGCTTTCTTTAAATAGCCAAAAGCGTGGATCACTTCGACAGGCATAGATGCCTCAGCACCAATACGAAAGTGCTGCCGCGAACGCTCGGTTTGTGCGCCCCAATAACAGTCGGCGGGGACTTTTACCTCACCCATAGTGTCGTGTTCGATTCGATATTGCTGTGCCATGCGCATCTCCTTCGCTAAAACCCTCTAAGCCTTCACCATACTCGCTCAGGGCGAAAGTACAATTAACCTCCAACAAGGAGTATCAATAATAAGGCTGATTTAAGCGTAAAGATTGGCGTAAAGGCAGGTGGAGGTGCATGAATTGGCAGGATTAACGAGGCACTAACACAGTAGACTAAAACAGCGAACTAAAGCAGTAAAAAGCAGATTAACAAAAGCGCAGACCTAGAAAGTCAAAAGGGGCATCGCCCTTGTGCTGATGCCCCTTTCGGTTTTGTGCTTTACGGTCATATGACCCTTTGCCCTTTTTCGCTTTCTCGGTGCGGGTCCTAAACAAGGGACTCGTCACTAACGCTTTTAGTGCGTTATCGGTAATGGTGCCTCGACCACTTTCGTGTTCTAAGGGCATATTTTGCGGTTTTTGCTTAGTCATTTTATGCCTCACTGCTTAATGAAAGTTAAGCCCATAGCCTAACAGCGCAAACTATAACGCAATCAAATAAGATGTACAGAGTTTGTGCACTCCAACATAAAAAATGACTTTGACTAGTAGGAAAGTATGATAGATTATTCAAACAAAA
>NZ_JAGTUL010000076.1:0-6745 GCF_018224605.1 Shewanella sp. M16
GTTTTATATTTAACAGTAACATTACTATTTTATTTTAGGTAAAATATAAATTTATTATTATCGAGTCATGATCTATTTTAGTCTTTTGGGTTTTAGTCTCTTGGTTTTAAATAATGGCGAAGTGAGCGCGGATCGGTATGGCCAGTTCTGGCCATAATGTATAAATGATCTTTATCATTTTCATGGAGTTGAGTCACACAACCACTGCGCAAACTGTGGGCACCATAAAACTTTGCAGGTAGGCCCGCTTTTGTGCAATATTTTTTAATGATGCGATAAATGTCATCTCCCGTGAGAAAACCACTATTTTTATGTAAACTTGAATTAGCTTCAGAGTGATGTTCTACTATTTGATAAGGGCGTAAATATTTCCCATCACGGGAAAGCGATCTAAATAAATGTCCATCCTCTATATTGGCGAGTGATAACCAATTTTTTACCGCGTTGAGTGCTGCAAAAGGTTCATGATCCGGCAGGTCTTTCCATTCCCGTTGACCTTGCTGATTGCTCTTCGAATAAGGTAGGCGCACTTTTAGCTTATTGCGTAAAAAACTGACATATTGAACTTTTATATCTGCAAGTTCAGAACGGCGAAACCCACCTTGTAATCCTAACTGAATAATGGCTTTGTCTCTTGCTCGGGTTAATGGCTGCACTTGTTCATCGATAGCTTGAATGAGCATTTCCACTTCATCATACATAATCGGTTGTTGATCATAATCACTCACATGGCGAGATTGATTTCTGCTCAAGCCACGCATCACTCTGATCACCAGAGGGTGCTCGGTAGGTGAGTGGAATCCCGCTTGAATATGATGGTAGCGAATGGCTGCCAACCTTGTGGTTAATGTTTGCTTTGAAAGTTGAACGCCAGTGCTTTCTTGGATCAATTCTTTTTGATAACCAATAAATGAAATTACGCTTCTTGGATCTGCGGGCAGGGCCTGCAGTTGGTGCTCCGCACAATAACGGCTAAATAGACTATAGCTCGTATTATAAACACGGCGGGTGTTGGCTGAAATTTCATATTCAGTTTCTTCGGCAGCACTTAAATAATCACTTCGAACAGATTGTGGTAGGAAAGTCTCTTCAAAAAAACGTGGCTGTTCAGCACGGTTATTATTGTGATGATCTGATCCAGTCACTCTTTCATTCGTTACATTGGTGTTATTTTGAGCATTACTATTTGTCCGGATCATTTTAGACATGCCGTTGAAGTCACCTGATATCGAATTAAGAAGACGTAATTATACGCAAATCACACCTACATCTACTAGTGATAATCGTCATTATCACTGGTAGAGTGCTTATTTGTTCAAATAAACTTCTGTTATCGGAATAGGGCGCATTAAATAGCATTTAGTTGGTTTTTTTAGTTAAAAAAATAGCCAAGATAAAGCTGTTTGAACAATGGCGATTAATTATGCGGATATAGAATTAAAAGCAAAAATAGTATGAAATTCGTACTTTCTATATGCGGTGGTTTCGAACTTGGTTAGCCAAAGAATCACAACTTTAAAGAATGGTTTAACCATTTTATTGAATGGAATGCCGCTAAACTAGGCTTGTCTATTGGATGAAATTTAAGCTAATAAGTACAACAGCTTATCAGGTATTTGACCTGATACGAGTTGAGTTATTCTTCCTAAAGTAAAAGGAAGCATAAGGAATCGATATTACACGCAAAAAATGGTTGAACCATATATTAATACTTATCGATTTGTACTAGCATGAGGTCCCATTTATTTCATCCGCATTAAACGCATGCTTAACTAAAGAAACGTATTTATGGAACCGCAAGCCTGGATATATCAACAAGACAAACCAACAGCAGGGAGAAAATTATTATTGCTTGAGGAAGCAGAATTAATTTTTGCCTTACCCTTAATTTATCGCCTTATCAATCCTGAAGCTGTGGCATCTAAAGCGGATTGGTTTTGTGACACTGAGTTACAAACAGTTTTCTATTCTAAGTTGGTGACACAACTAAATGAATTGGTCCGATTACGCAAAAAGGCACTGCGGATAGACAGCGAGCTTACTAATGTAAACAAAATGCTCAATCAGTATTTTACTGATTTTGGCTGGCGTATGGTTCGCAAAGAATTATCTCAAATAAAAAAACGGCAAAAAAAGTCTCATATTGAGCTGAGCAGGGATATTATTTTGAGGTTAAAACGTTATATGGAAACTCAAAAGTTAGACAGTTTTGACCAAGCCATTGATACCCTATTGTCAGAGCATAATGAAAATATTTCGTTTAATGTTTTACAGCATACTGATGAGGATATTGTAGGCGACATTATTGATGAATAGAACAAAAAAACGCGGATCTATGTTTTGAAGAATATGGTTTTACAGTTGTTCTATTGCCTAAAATGGATTATCTAATAAAGGTAAGTTAGCCGTGACTTATCTGTGCAGACACGTAAAATTACTGTTAAGATCTTATGTTTACGACTAGATAACGCGGGGCATTAGAGATGAGTTTAAGTATTGCAAACGATAGGAAAATTGCGGTTTTATGCCGAATTGAACCTGGCTGTCTCGGACCTGATGGCGTAGATCATATTGAGGCTTTTTGTGCTTTAGCCCAGAAAGCGATGCAACATTTTGACGTCGATGTTGGCACTTGGGTATTGATCCCAAGATATGATAAAACCTTAGAAGAGATGCAATATAGTCTTGCAAATAAGCTGCTTTCGCGTGAGCAGGCAACTAAATATTTAGTTTCTATAGGGCGTGACATTGATGGGTTTGAAGAAAGATTTCAGGACAAACTGACGTCGCTGATCAATCTATATCTTGCTAGAAAACCTTAAATGCTCAATTTATCGGAGATGTATTTTTTGCTGAGATTCATCTGACGTCTTGTTTTTTCATAGGAGATATAGGATTTATATTTTTACAAATCGGTTTTATTTTCATATTTAATTGCCGACTAAAAAATAAAATTAATCCTATATTAATCATTGTTTTACAACAAAATTCGAATCTGTAATTACGCTCCTGATGAGCAGTTAAGTTGGCTTGAAAACTCAGTTGTTGCTAATTAACTCCGTAAAGTACGTCAAAATTTGCTAGACTAGTCGACTCACTTAATGCTGAATCTTTTTCTTGCGGTATGCCCGAATTTTGTGGGTGGTAAGGATAAGTGTAAAGGACGGTTGATGTTCAATCCCATTCCGGAAACCAATCCATACGTTAGTTTATTGCAGCAGGATTTCGGGTTTTCTGAATTTCGTCCTGGTCAAGCGCAAACGATAACACAACTGTTGGCAGGGAAGTCGAGTTTAGCGATTTTCCCGACAGGTTCTGGTAAATCCCTTTGTTATCAATTTACAGCATTGCAGTTACCCCATTTGAGTTTAGTGATTTCGCCTTTACTCGCCTTGATGAAAGATCAGCTGGAATTTTTGCAATCTAAGGGAATTCATGCGGCCAGCATAGATTCAACCTTAAGCGCCGAGCAGAGTCAGCAAGTGATGACAGATGCGCGCTCTGGCAAATTGAAAATTTTAATGGTCTCGGTGGAACGTTTCAAAAATGAACGCTTTAGGCAGTTTATTCAATCGGTTCCGCTGTCTATGCTGGTCGTCGATGAGGCGCATTGTATTTCAGAATGGGGCCACAATTTTCGGCCTGATTACCTTAAATTACCCGATTATCGGCGCGAGCTTGAGATCCCGCTGGTACTGTTACTGACGGCCACCGCGACACGTAAAGTGAAACTGGATATGGCCAAGCGCTTCGATATTGCGCCCGAACACATAGTACAAACGGGATTTTATCGACCCAATTTAGATTTGACAGTTCTGCCCGTGTCGACTCAAGAGAAAAATGCCTTACTGGTTAACCAGATAACATCATTCTCAGGTGCTGGTATTGTGTATGTGACGTTACAGCAAACCGCCGAAACGGTTGCACGACTCTTGAGCCAACAAGGCATCGTCGCCAGTGCTTATCATGCTGGATTTGAAGATGAAAAACGTCAACAAATTCAAAATGATTTTATGCAGGATAAGCTGCAAGTGGTGGTTGCTACCATCGCCTTTGGTATGGGAATAGATAAGAGCAATATCCGTTTTGTGATCCACTATGATTTGCCTAAATCCATTGAAAACTACAGTCAAGAAATCGGCAGAGCAGGGCGTGATGGTGCGTTATCCCATTGTGTGACTTTAGCCAATCTTGACGGACTCAATACCGTTGAAAATTTTGTGTATGGCGATACGCCTGAGCGGGAAGGTATAGCGCAAGTCATTGAAGCTATTCGACTTGAACAAGATTCTGCTCAGTGGGAATGTCAGCTTAATGGCGTGTCGACGGCGAGTAATATTCGCCAGTTGCCATTAAAAACGTTACTTGTACAGCTAGAGATTCTAGGTGTGGTTAAGCCGTTATTTGCTTATTACGCCGATGTTAATTACAAATTTTTAGTGGATAAACACGCCATTCTGAGCCGCTTTAATTCCGAACGGCAGGCGTTTTTGACGCAAATTTTTAATCATACGCAGATGAAGAAAATATGGGGCGCGTTAGATTTTGATGCCTTGTACAGTGCGACGGGCCATGAACGCAGTCGCGTGTTGGCCGCGCTGGAATATTTAGCAGAACATCAGTTAATTGAATTAGAAACCAAACGAATTACCGATGTGTATCGGGTGGATGTTGCCGCATTAGCGCGTCCGGAACTCATCGATGAGTTGTACCATTATTTTATTGATAAAGAGCAGAAAGAAATTGCGCGAATAGCACAGTTAGTCCGCTTTTTTGAGCTTGAGACGTGCTTAAGCCACAATTTATCCCGTTATTTTGATGATAATGAGACACCGGCGGTCTGCGGTCATTGCAGTGTCTGCCGCGGTCATTTCGCTAAGTTGAGTTATTCGACGGAACCGACTTGGCCGACAGATCAGCAGATGTTGGCTGATTTACATGAGTTGAAGCACCATTTAACGGCCAAAGGCATTGATGCTTTATCACTTGATACCTATTGTCGTTGCCTCGCTGGCATGTCAGTTCCTTTGGTGAGTCGTTTTCAAGTGCGTAAGTTGAGTGGTTTCGGCCGCTGTGAAAAATTGAGATATGCTGAAATTAAACAGAAAGTTGAGTCACTGTTGTCGCAACTAGATGATAAAAGAGTTGAACATGAATAAGGCCGTAAAAAAGATGTTAGCCACCCATGAACATTTGGTTCACTCTGAAGGTGTGACTGTGGTTTCGCATATGCAAAGGGAAAAGGCGGAGTGGATACAACATACTGTTATGATTGAAGATTGTGACGTGCCGTTTAAATTTAGACGGGTCAAAAAGTATCGTAATCTGCAAGGGCAAAAGATCAATGTCATCTATTACCCAGAGACAGAAACTGTGGCAGGTTTTGAAATAGAAATTATGCAAGTCGTTAGAATTAAACGATTCTAGTTAATGCGCTTCGAGTCTTTGCTTTTATCAATCAGCAAAGACTCGAAGCGCATTTGATTGATGACGCAAGAGTTAAATTCGGCTATTTACTTGGAATATTGATAGGTTGAATCTACTTTCCAAGTTCTGAAACGCAGTTCAGCGCCTTCTGGTAGATAAAACACCTTAGGCAAGCGACTGTCATAGCGCATTTTTAGTTCACCCGGAATACGTACAAAAGCTTCTTTCTTCGCCAATTCGAAACAGGCCATCATAGTACTTGGGCCTTCAGCGATTTCATCCACTTGATAGTAGTTATAACCCCAACCTTGCACTGTCAGTTCCTTCAATTCCCCGTTTAATCCATACTTATTGCAATCAACCATTTGAGTCTGACCAATTTGGATTTCGACCATGTAGTCATCTTCGTTTTCTAATTTAGGTAAACTTAAAATGTGCTGCACCATACCTGCTGCCGGAGCAGGGAACATCTTAGTGGCTTCCTGTGCGCTGTAATCTTTTGGATCGAAACGTTGAATACTGATCATAGGCGCATTTAACCCTGTTGGATGTGGTGGGCTCACCGCCGCGGCATTGAATGACAATACTGCAAATGCAAGGGGAACAGCGCTAACGCTAAATAAGGTCTTCAATTTCATTTTGTTTCTCCTAATCGAACTGAATTGATGTCGATAAATTTGTCTGTGTTCTGCTCCCTATAAACGCAGCAGAGGTAAAAAAGGGTTAAATTATTCAATAAAAAATCTAGTTTTACTCAAATAATTTTTATCAATCAGAATAATAAGGGTTAATTACACTTTCCAATGATTTATTTTGTTAAGTTCGCAGCTATTTCAATTCTTTGCTGTGGCTGTTTTATGACTAGGGTCTGTTGATCTTTGCTGTACAAATGTTGTTCAGCAATACATCGGCAGCCACATTAACATAAACGCCAGTGACACCATACTGGCGTAATTTCTTGCTAGCTTGTCATATCTTGTTGATATTGTTCGATAGTGCTTAATTCTTCCAAAAGCATTCTCCACTAAATGTCGATACCGATATAAGCACCAATCGACTCTTTCTTGAGGTGTATTCTTATAGCGGCGCCTTGGAATAACAGATTTCCCGCCTTTATTTGCGATAAGTTCACGAAAAGCATCGTTGTCATAACCTTTATCTGCAATTACGGTATCAACCTGCTTCAGGTGCTCAATTAAGCTGGGGGCGTGTGTAATATCGTGTTTTTGGCCTTCTGATAATTCGAAATAAATCGGTAATCCTCCGCTGTCGACGGCTAAGTGAATTTTGGTTGAATTACCGCCTCGACTTTTACCAA
>NZ_JAGTUL010000077.1:0-6668 GCF_018224605.1 Shewanella sp. M16
ATTGTGCGCAGCTTTAGTTAGGGCTGAATAGCAAGACAATGACCATTAAACCAATAGTAAAAACAGCAACACATAATAGCGCTGGTTTGATTATGTAACCCCATACAGATGGCATAAGTAAATCCTCATTGTAGAAAGTTAGTGACACACAATAATTTCATCTAAATGTTTAAGTACATCAAGCCAAAAAAAATCAGTTGCAAACATACCTAAAACTATTCCGAGCAAGAAACAAATTAAAAGTTCAAAAGTAGAAGTGGTTAACATAAATAATCCTTGTGATGAATGATTGGGGGGCGCTTCGCCTGCCCCCCTATCTGTGCCTACGAAGACGCCAGCTGATTATTGTTTTCTAATGGTTGTGGTTTATCGAGTGGATTGCAGGTGATAAAGGTCGTGAAATCGTTAAACGTCAATCTGACTAGGCACTCACTAATTGGGTGCTGTGTGAATCCAATTGCGTACGGGTTAAATGATTCGCCCGTTTCGGGTTTGTAAAACGCATAATCAAACGTCACGATACCCGTTGAATACTTAATGTATTGTGAACCAGAAATATAGACGCCAGTTACAGCCTTCTCGACATAAGACGTCAAAGCCCCCTTCTCAGCGTCATTAAGCAGCGTTGAGGAACTGGGACGATATGAGACTTTAGATTCAGTAACAGCACTAGCAGAAGTTCCAGAGGCTTCAATAGGCTTAGGCTCTGAATTGGAGGCAAAAAGTTTCGTTGACATTAATAACGCAATTAAAACCCCAATTATCACCAAAATAATAAGCGCATAGTAAAAGACCTTAGGCATTTTAAATTTGTGAGTGTGCATTTCAGAACTGAAATAAGAGCCATAAAAATTAGTCGGCCTTTTTATAAAACTATTTTGTGTTGCCTTTAAATCAAAAAAGTTATCAGCATCAAAGCTCTTTGAATGTTCATAACGTGTAACACGATTACCACCAAAGGGGTTGTGATAATGCACATGGTTATTCACCAGTTTGCGAACGTTGCTATCCAGCAGCATCCTATCTTGTGTAATCAAATAAATGTCATAACCATTATGGCGGTGTGTTTCAAACTTGGAAATATGTACAGGAACGACAGAGCCAACGGCTCTTGGAGGAAAGAATTGTTGGCATTCATCAATAATGATTTTGCTAGTTTTTGGCAACAGATGCCAATCACGAGCATTCTCGAAATGTATAAAATGCAAGTTGAACTGAACTAGCAAATCAAATGTAATTAAATCGGCTGGCATATTAGACATAAACTCTTCAATGCGAGTTAATTGCTTTTTCGTATACAGTTTACGTACCCAGTAAAGCCAAGTTTCCAACGGATTAGACGCCTCAAATAAACTCTCAAGCCAAGGAACGTCCTGTAACGATACAAACTCATCATCGGCATGAACACGCTTAATAATCTTATTAAGACGGTTTAACGCGCCTTTATTCTTTAGCTTTAGTAAATAATTGCCATAGAACCAGCCAGAGAAACTACTCGCAACACGAAAATCCAGCATTAACAAACGAATATTGGTGTAATAAATTGGCCTATCACCCTGATTAGTAGTGACAAGATGCGCGAGCGTGTTAAGGCTTTTTGACGCCCCGGGCTTACCAGTACAAAGACACAGCATTATGCACCCCAATCAACATCAGATTTATCGCCTGGCTTACGCCATACAGTTTTGCGCATGTCACCTGCTCTGGAAGCGCCCTTCAACACCATCAAAGCGAATCCAGCAGACATCATAATGTTTAAGGCAGTGTCTATGCCTAACAAATGGATAAACGTTGCTACGTGTGGAGGAAGGACGCCTGTAGATGAATTTAACTTTTCGATTATTGAATCAAAAATCAAACCAACACCCGCATAGGTTACTGTGCCAAAACCAACAGCAACAGCAACTCGGGCAACTGTGGCCGTCAGGAACTGAGCAAGGAACGGAAAGACAGACGCGAGGAACATAAAGAAATATGGCATAAGTCACCTATGAGTATTTAGAAATCATTAAACCAGCGCCAACAGTTGCGAAGGCAATTACAAACCATTTGATAACAGAGGCAAGCTGACAGAACGGGCTCAGGTCAATTGTGATAACGGAAATAACAATATCAACGGTGTAAGGAGGTGGACATTCAGAGGCACCACTAGAAGAAAAACCATTACTTTCGTTGTAATGCTGCATCAATGTATTGGTGTTAATAGTACCCGCATCAATATTCTGAATATCAGAATCAGGAGATGCGTTGTAATCCTTAACACTGGAAGTAAGCGAATCAACTAAACCCTTGGCATCAGTTTCATTTTTAGTTGCAGCACAAGAGCGCTCCCACTCTTTACGAGCGATATAACACTGTGGAGTATTAGAAGAACAAGAGAATGCAGCGCATCCAGTTTCAGAAATAGCATCGGGGTCAGAACCCTGACCACCTGAGCCATTCTCTTTAATTGCATCAACGATACCCTTCTCAGATTTACCTATAGCATTTTCAATGTCACGCATGCGAATAACAATATCAGTAAGACCATCATTAGCCTCAACAAGCTGCTGAATAATTGCAGAGTTATCTTGAGGCTTACCAATTTCACCCGCTATCTTTGCAAGATTATTGTTAATTGAACCTGACAAAATATTATTAATAGCGCCAATTTGAGAAGTATTATTAACAATATTAGATAAAGAGCTTAATTCACCAATAGAATTAGCAATATGATTCAATGCAGGATTATAGTCAGCATAATTATTACCATCACCAGAGCCAGAACCAGACCCCATTTTAGACTCAATACTTTTTAAAAGGTTTTTTGACTCTGCCAAAATCATTTGGTTTTGACTAACCCAATTAGTTTGAGAATTAATATCAGTACGCATTTCCTGTAAAACGGTATAAATACCATCACCAGAAGCATCAACATGCCTCGTTAATTCAGCTAAATCTCTAGCTATAGAGCCAGTCTGCATATCAATAGCAGTTTTTGTATAAGAAGCCTGACGGGCACCTTTTAATATTGCATCGTAAACAATACCCAAATCTTTATGGATATCCTTTAACTCAGTAGTAAAAGCTGTTGGATGCAAAATGTGAGGATTAGACGCTTGCAAAGAATCAGGGTCTGGGTTCTCAGGGTCTGGGTTCTCAGGGTCTGGGTTCTCAGGGTCAGTTCCGCCAGAGTCTTGGCATTTGTTCACATCAGTAGCGTGATACGCCATTTTTACATAACAAATAGGGTTCGCAGGGTCACCAACGGCACAAGCCCAATCAACCCCGCGCCACGAAAAATTATTAGAATCACACTGAGTATTGTAGAAAGCTGTTGATTCAGCCTCAGCATTGGAACCTAGGAATTCATAAGATAAGGGCAAATCAGGCGTGGCAGGTGGAGTGTAAGCAGAGTAAGCAGGAAGTGAGACAGCTAGAAGAATAATCGCCTGACAGCATCCACTAAAACCAAGAGAACGAATAGCCATATTAAGTCCGTCAATGTTATCAGCATAAAGCCTCAAAGCGGGGCGAACCCCGCGACATTTGAATTTGAATTAACCGAAAATAGATGCCTTAGCCCATTTAAACACAACAGCTAAAGCAGCCAGTCCCAACATAGATGCACCAATGGCGGCTATAGCAGCTAAACCATCAGTTGTTAAGGTTGATGTAGCGGCAGTAACATCGACAGCACCAGCAGCAAAAGCGCTAGGCGCAAGAACAGATGCGCCAAGAGTTACCGCTATAAGAAGAACACTTTTTAATTTTGACATAAGTAAAACTCCATTAACTAAAAGCCGAGTTGTCGGCGGGCGATTTTAAAAACAAACACAAGCGCGTAGAGTGACGCGGCAGCACCAAACAAAAGCAAAACCTCAGAGGCCGATAGCTGTCCCTGTAAATCCCTTGCGTCAACTAAATAAAAGCCGTCACATGGCTGAGTAGAGCTAACTAATAGAGAATTGTCGGGCTGCTGAACAACGCATAAGGTCATGATTTTGAATTCCTAGTAACTAGAGGCTGACTTTTCAGTTTTTGGCTTAGAGTCAACTTGAGTTAACGGAAGCAACTTAAAGTTATATGGATTAAATTTAAGTTGACCACGACCATAATAATTTTCGACTTCAAACGAATCATCATGAATCGTATATTCTCCCGCTGGATAAGCCTCTAATAACGAATTATGAGTAACAGTTAATTGAATTAACTGACGACCCTTTTTTAAATACACTTTTTGGTCATAAACCTGTCTATCAGGCTTGCTGTCCTTGCCTTTAATAACGCGCATTTCACAAGCGACTTCATCAGGGAAAATTTCAAAAGTAAGCATAATATTGTCTCCTTTAAGCAACAGATAAGTGACGTGGCATTTGATACCAAGACGGAATTTGAACGGGTACGGGTTTTATTTCGCGTGTAGCAGTGACATAAATTGGACTAAATTTGGCGATGTTACAGCGCTGGGCAATGTCTATACCGATTTTACGCAGACGGGCTCTATGCGTTTGTGTCTGGGACTTTGCAAAATCAAAAGTATGGCCATGCATCCACTGAACAGCATAAATTGCAGTCGTATTGGCAGCGCGTGTAGTTTCAACAATACCGAGTGTTAAAAGGCGTTCAGAGATAGATTCAAAATCCATGGCGGTTACCTGTAATTTTTTATCAACGTTTAAAAATTCATCGTGTAGTTGGTTTAAGCGGGATAAATCAGACATACCCCAATAGCAAAAGTCATTTTTTTGTAAATAGCGTGATTTTAATTTCTGTTCAAAACGAACAATTCCAAGTGAGCGGCAATAATCAGCAAGTGATTTTAAATAAAGATAATTTTCAGATTCTGCCCCAAAGGCATTTTTAAACTTAGGCATAGCATGTAATTCTATTTCATTGGCCTTATCGTAAACCGTAGGATAAATAAGAGACGCATTACCTTTAGGTGACAACCAATCAACAGATTTACCATTGCTATGTAAACGTGGAACGGAATGGCGATAACGCTGAGTTGATAAACCCGCTAAATAATCATCAACATTTCCAGCCCCAACTGAAATATTTTGCGTGATATGAATTTCTTTAATAATGGCACCGTTAGACGTCCATTTTTGGCGAGTGGCATCAGGTGTTTGACAAGGCAATAAACGAGTACAACGAGTGAACTCAGGAAGATTAAGCTGGCGACAAATTGAGTTATAAACCGAAACACACGAATCAACAGTGGGTAAACCAAAAAGATTGTCCAGACGATCCCATCGTGATGGATTGCCCGAAAATTTCAAAACTGAACCACGAATCTGAACCAATATAGTATCGCAAAAACTACCCTTGTGGAGAAAAGGGGCTTGGTTGATAGAACTGCTCTCCCCTGTCTCGATACGAATACGCTGATAGCCCACATCCGCTAAGAATGGTAAATCAAAACCAAAATCCTGCTCTATAGTCAGCCAATCAAAAAACATAATGCATCCGTGTATACATGTAACATTATTAGAATGTGAGTGCATGTATACATGCACGCCCGTCACGTGTCAACATGTATGCATATATAATGGTAGAAATACTAGGAATAAGGTCTGAAAAAATGCCAGTAACATTACGTTTAACAAAGGAAGAGCAAAGAAACACGGAGTTAAAATGTAGAGAAATCAATAAGGTATTAATAAATATTGAAAAGTCACCGATGCAAGAATCAGAGTTATTGCATTTAGTTATAGAATTAGCGCTAAGTAGAATTAAAATAAATAAAAAAGGCGAGATTGATCTGGAGTAGTCATGAGAAACCATGGGTTATCATGGTAAAGTTCGGGTGTCACTAGAACCCGAACCGCTTCGCGGCCACAAATTGCTATAAGTAAATTTTGTCTTCGACCGTTAGGCCAAAAACGCGCTGAAAGTAAGGCGAAAAGAAAAAAGCGGCTTGGCAGGACGGAAAACCACGGGGGAAAGCGCCCCGCTTACAAGCGTAACGCTCCGCTAGCATCAAACCTACGGTTTAATAATCCCTTTTCCAACCCAATCAGTTTGACCATCAGGCTGCACAGAAACCTTCCTATAACGAGCTATAAGAGCCTTAACATCATCTAAGCAACCAAGAGGAACCCTGACCATCTGAGTGGGTTCAGATTTAGGGCGTCCCGCTCCTGAGCGAACGCCTCCACGGATAGAATCATTTTGCATCCTGAGAAGCCTCTGAATAGAAATCATCAAATGAGTCCACAACCTCCTCATAAGAATCAAAACCGTTAACCCAATCAAGAACATAGGTAACTTCTGGCTGATTGAAACAAGCAACTGCAGGACAGAACCAAACGGTGCCAGATTCAAGCTTTGCAATGACTTCAATAATGGGCAAAGAATCGGGAATTGTGAAAATGTAATTGCGTAAATTCTGGATAAAATCATCAATTTCAACATACATGGTTATCATTTTAAATCCCTTACCGGTTGATTACTGTTTACGTGAATCATTATATCAAATATTTGATTATTGTAAACATAAATCAAACGAAAAAAGAAAATATTTGTATACAGAAATCAAAAAAAAGGTATGTCATTTTTAACGTGAAAAATGACATACCTTCGCACAATGAAGATTATATTAAACTCGCCTGTGGCGTCCCTCGATGCTGCGCATTGTATCGAGGGCAGCAGTTAAACATGAATCTACGGTCACATTGTGCGCA
>NZ_JAGTUL010000078.1:0-6430 GCF_018224605.1 Shewanella sp. M16
ACCTATTATTTAAATGACTAAATTTTAAGCTTAATTTGTAGCACTGAAGCAGGAGGAATAAGGCGCTATAGGCCTTATTCCTTATTCCTAAATTAGGTAAAAACACTACATTAAATTTTTCTAATAAATATTGATTGCCTATTGAAAACAACTCCATTAGAATTTTCTCATAAATTACATCTGGGGTGATATAAGTTATGACATCAATTTCTCGTGCTTTTTTCTTACTGCTGGCACTTTCCAGTACTCAAGCTCAGGCTGCCTCAGTCGAAACCATCGAAGTCTTAAATAAACCCTATCCGAATTGGGTCACTTTAGACGCCACCATTGAAGCAGTAAAAGCAGCGACGGTATCGGCGCAAACCTCTGGTCGTATTGTTAAACTCAACTACGATGTTAACGATGTCGTCCCCGAAGGAGCCGCCCTACTGGAAATTACCAGTAAAGAGCAAGGCGCTGAACTGGCAAGCTTTGAGGCTGATCTAGCCAAAGCGAAGGCTTTAAATGTCGAAGCTCAGGCACAATACAAACGTTATAAAGAGCTATTTCCCCAAGGCGCGATTTCTAAGGGCGCGATGGATGAAGCCACCGCCAATGCTAAAGCAACAGAACAAGCCGTCAGTGCAGCACAAGCCCGTGTCATCAAAGCCAACGAATCCTTAAAATACACTGTCGTTTCAGCGCCTTTTAGTGGCATAGTCACTGAGCGTTTTGTCGAACTTGGCGAAACCGTAAGCCCAGGACAAGCACTACTTTCAGGGTTTTCCGCGAGTCAAATGCGCGCCATTACCCAAGTGCCACAGCGTTACATTAACCAACTTAAAAATTCCCCCGAATTTCTCGTCCGTTTAAGTGATGGCCGCGAGTTCACCTCAACTGACCTCACGATTTTCAGTTTCGCCGATCCCGTCAGCCACAGTTATCAAGTGCGAATTAATCTGCCAGAAAATGAAGCCAATCTTCAACCTGGTACTTGGGCAAAAGCTTCCTTTAAAAATGGCGATCGGGAAAAAATCCAACTGCCCGCCTCTGCACTACTCACAATGAACGAACTGAGCAGTGTTTACCTTAAACAAGGCGAAGCCTTTGTGCTGACCCAAGTCCGTGTCACTGAGCCCTTAGATGGCGAGGTAGAAGTGCTTGCGGGCCTTAAGTCGGGTGACAAGGTGGCCGTTGATGCCTACCAAGTGTTGCTCAGCAAGAAGCAATAAATTCCCTAGCGACTTAAGCTTTGTCGAGGTTGTTTTATGAAACATGCTCCAGCACCACAAACCACACTTGGGATTTCCGGACGAATTGCCGCTGCCTTTCAAAATAGCGCCATCACGCCGCTATTAGCACTTCTCGGGCTCTTACTTGGCTTATTCGCCATTTTGGTGACACCAAAAGAAGAAGAGCCACAAATTGATGTCACCTTTGCCGATGTGTTTATCCCTTTTCCCGGCGCGACACCCACGGAAGTTGAAAACTTAGTCACCCTGCCAGCGGAACAAGTGATCTCCGAAATCAAAGGCATAGATACTCTGTACTCGTTCTCCCAACCCGATGGCGCGCTGATCATCGTCATCTTTAAGGTCGGTGTTGCGCGCAATGATGCCATCGTCAGCCTATACAACCAGATTTATTCCAACATGGATAAATTACCAAGGGGCGCTGGCGTGGGTGAACCGCTAATTAAACCACGCGGCATCGATGATGTGCCCATTGTCAGTTTGACCTTATGGTCAAAGGACAGGCAAGTGTCTGCTGAGCAGCTAACCCATGTCGCCCTTGGGTTAGAAACTGAAATTAAGCGTATTCCCGGCACTCGCGAAATCGATACCGTTGGCCAGCACGATATGGTGGCCAACATACGTATCGATCCCGCCAAGATGAACAGCTTTAATCTGACCTACGATAAGTTAAGACAAAGTCTGAATGACAATAATATGGTCTCTATGCCTGCATCCTTAGTGCAAGGCAATCAAGAGATTAAAGTTCAGGCTGGGCAGTTTTTACAATCCATCGACGATCTCAAGCAATTAGTCGTCAGTGTCTATCAAGATAAACAAGGCAAAACTATTCCGATTTATTTAGCGGATATTGCCGAAATCAGCTTAAAAAGTGATATCCCTAAACCGAGCGTTTGGCACGCAGATAAAACCGACATTTATCCCGCCGTTACAATCGCAATTGGTAAACAAGCAGGCCAAAATGCCGTCGATATCGCCGACAGTGTGATTGAGCGGATAGCTAAAGTCGACAATGTGTTGATCCCCGCGAATGTCGAAGTCACAGTGTCACGTAACTATGGCGAAACCGCGGCGGATAAATCTAACACCCTTATTTTAAAACTGATTTTTGCCACCAGCGCCGTAGTCGTGCTGGTCTTTTTAACCATGGGCGCACGCGAATCCTTAGTCGTGGGCGTGGCCATTATTATCACGCTAGCGATCACCCTTTTCGCCTCTTGGGCGTGGGGATTTACCTTAAACCGCGTGTCCTTGTTCGCCTTGATTTTCTCCATCGGCATCTTGGTCGACGATGCCATAGTCGTAGTAGAAAACATCCACCGGCATATGGCGCTCGGCAAAAAGTCCTTCAGCGAGCTTATCCCAGTGGCGGTCGATGAAGTCGGTGGCCCGACGATTCTGGCGACATTTACTGTTATCGCAGCCTTGCTGCCGATGGCTTTTGTATCGGGCTTAATGGGGCCTTATATGAGCCCGATCCCCATCAACGCCAGTATGGGCATGTTAATTTCCCTCGTTGTGGCATTTGTGGTCACTCCTTGGCTCAGTCGTAAACTGCTGAAACATAATGACCAACACGATACTGCCCAAGCCTCGCACGAGGATGAAGCTGAAACTAAGATGGTGCGCCTCTTTACTCACTTAATTGGTCCTTTCCTGCTGGGTAAAAATGCCCGTAAGGCAAGAGTGGGACTGGCTGCCGGCGTATTTGTGTTAATCGGCATCGCCGTCGCGCTCCCTGTCGGTCAGCTCGTGGTGCTGAAAATGCTGCCCTTCGATAATAAGTCCGAGTTTCAAGTGATGGTGGACATGCCAGAAGGCACTCCCGTAGAGCAAACACAAAGAGTATTGCAGGATTTGAGTCGCTATCTAACAACCGTCCCTGAGGTCGAGCATCTGCAATTGTATGCGGGCACTAACGCGCCAATGAACTTTAACGGCTTAGTGCGCCACTATTTCCTGCGTCACAGCCAAGAGCTTGGCGACATCCAAGTGAACCTAGTGGATAAGAAACACCGCAAGCGCGACAGCCACAGCATAGCGGTATCGGTGCGAGACGAACTGCAGCAAATTGGCGAGCAATATCAAGCCAATATCAAAGTGGTTGAAGTGCCACCAGGGCCGCCAGTGTGGTCGCCGCTGGTTGCAGAAGTGTATGGCCCAAGTCCCGCTATTCGCGAGCAAGCCGCATATGAGATGCAGGCGCTGTTCCATGAAACCAAAGATGTGGTCGATATCGATATTTTCTTGCCCGCCGCCCAGCAAAAATGGCAAGTGATGATCGACCGCAGTAAAGCCAGCCTGATGGCCGTGCCCTACAGCAATATTGTCGACTTGATTGCCACCTCAGTTGGCGGCAAAGATGTGAGCTATTTACATCAAGCCCAGCAAAAACAACCGATACCGATCCGCCTGCAATTAAACGAAGGCGCGAAAGTCGATTTAGAGCAAGTGCTGAATATGAAGTTACTGAGCCAAACGGGGAAATCCGTGCCTGTGTCTGAGCTGGTGACCATCAAACGCGGCAAAATCGATGCACCAATTATCCATAAGAATATGATCCCTATGATCATGGTCGTCGCCGATATGTCGGGGCCACTGGACAGCCCACTCTACGGCATGTTCGACATGGCGGGCAAAATTGATGACGCCGATGGCTTAGGGTTTGATCAGCATTATATTCACCAACCCACAGGGCTAGACTCAGTCGCCGTGCTCTGGGATGGCGAGTGGAAAATCACCTACGAAACCTTTAGAGACATGGGCATCGCCTATGCGGTCGGCATGATCGCCATTTATCTCTTGGTAGTGGCGCAGTTTAGATCGTATCTCGTGCCGCTCATCATTATGGCGCCAATCCCATTAACTGTGATTGGTGTAATGCCAGGGCATGCCCTGCTCGGAGCGCAATTCACCGCGACGTCCATGATAGGCATGATAGCGCTGGCGGGGATTATTGTGCGTAACTCGATATTATTGGTCGATTTTATTAATCAAGAAACCGCATCCGGCGTGCCCTTTGAGCGGGCAGTGATCCACTCTGGCGCCGTGCGAGCTAAACCTATCATGCTGACTGCATTTGCAGCCATGATAGGGGCATTGTTTATTCTTGATGATCCGATTTTCAATGGCTTAGCGATCAGTCTGATCTTTGGTATTTTTATCTCGACCATACTGACCTTAGTTGTCATCCCTGTGCTGTACTACACGGCCATGAAAAACCGTATGAATACTGTTCAGATACAAACACAAACACAAACACAAACACAAAACTAACCACAACAAAGGCCATCACCAAGATGGCTTCAAGGAGTAAGGTATGTCATTAGAACGCAGTATTATGGCTTTTGCCGGATTTATGGTGTTACTGTCACTGGTGTTAACCGCCTATGTGCACCACAACTTTCTGTGGTTAACCGCATTTGTTGGCGCTAACCTATTCCAAAGTGCTTTTACCGGTTTTTGTCCTGCCGCCATGGTTTTACGAAAATTGGGTGTAAAATCAGAGGCTGAAATTGCTAAACAAAGCTAAGCCACATACAGTCACTGCTTAAGAGTTAAAATAAGAGATAAGAGTTAGGTGAGCAAGTACACGCTTGGCCTAATACAAGCGTGCCAAAAAGCCGTCAAGGAGAGATAAAGTGACCCACAACCTCGTAACCCGTGGCCAAAGCCTAATGCGCTTAGCCCTATTAAGCTTGCAATCACTGGTACTCATGCCACTGCTGCTAATGCCCATGATAGCCAGCGCCGCCGACCAAGATCCTGCAATCGCATGGGATAAAATTGCCGCAGGCGCTATGGTGCTCGATGTTAGAACACCTGAAGAATTTGCCGAAGGTCATTTAGCGAATGCGGTCAATATTCCCTTTGAGCAAGTGACAGAGGAGTTTGCTAAGCGTGGCATCGCCAAAGATGCTCCCGTCGTCTTGTATTGCCGCAGCGGTCGTCGTAGCAGTATTGCGACCGAAGCCTTAGTCGCTGCCGGATACACCCAAACCTATAATGGTGGCGGCTATTCCACCTTAGTTGAAGCGCAAAAAACGCCCGCTAAGTAATTAACAACCATCAAATTGGCTCTAGTGTGGGGAAGTAAGAATAAATCACTTTAGTACTCTCACCTTGCTCTAGCTATTCAAGGTTTAACGGCTAAAAGCGCCCTAGGGTGCTTTTTTATTGTCTAAATGAATAAGCTTACTTTAAGCAATAGCCTATCAATCAACATTGCTTTATATAAAAAACTTTTATCCACCCCAACATTAGACATCTGAAATGGGGGGCGAATGACGAGATATTGAAGTGTCTTTTTAGCGTAAATCGATCCAGATAAAAAATTAATAATCGTTTTCGCTGCTACACAAGTAACATAAATGATCCGATGTATGGCAAAAAAATTAACTATCTAACATGTTCAAAACGTAGATGACCTTCATTAACGCCAGTCTCACTAAAACCATTGGAAATCAAAACCCTTTTTGATGCTTCATTTTCCGCTGAAGTATGAGCAATAATGTTCTTTGTTTTTTCAAAAGAGTAAGCATGGGAAACGAGTGTATTAACGATTTCTGTAGCATAGCCACGACGCTGCCACTCAGGTAGCACTGAATAACCTATTTCAACCATCCCATGACTATCTGGAGGTCCAAAATAACCACCAGAGCCAACTAGTGTTCTCTCTCCTGAAACAGGACTAATATCAACTGCATACCAGCCATACCAACCTTGGGCTGCTTCACCGCCATTTTCATAGCAAGCAAGGAAAAACGCCATTGCATCACAATCATATTCGCCACAAGGCCAAGCATTTGAAACAATTGCATTTAATTTTTCAGCAAGTAACTGTGGTGTTTCAAGCTCTATATGAAGATGATCAGCTGAAGAAGATATCAATACGATCCGCTTAGATGTTATATTTTTTATAATTTTTATTTACTCCAATTTAGGATTTATAGTGCACAGCCTTAAATTCGTGCACTCACTCGCTTAAACCATGCCACAAGAAAAATAACTTAACCTCATGAATTAATTTAACTTACTACCCATCCAATAGACACGCTATTAGGCAAAATGCTTATATGTTAAATTTTGTGAAAATGCGAAAAATTCACACTTATGTATGCAGATTATTAGAAGTAAAGCGTCACACTGATGGGCGTTATAATTATTTAAATGAATATATTTTTTAGACTGTTCTAAGG
>NZ_JAGTUL010000079.1:0-6130 GCF_018224605.1 Shewanella sp. M16
TTCATCCATCTACTTTTTCAAGATATCCAGACAAACAGTAAAACTGTAACTACCTCTCTTCTCTTCGTCTAATTTATTTATCATGAAAAATTCCAACATGTGGCATCTAAAAAAATTCCCAACTGTAGGTTCATAGTTGGAGGAGAATACCGCAACCTGATGCTGGCGGAGTTGGTTTGCTATTTGATATACAGGCACCGCCATCTTGATGCCAAGTTGTTTTGCCTCTACGGAGCGGGCGACGACGCAGCCATCGTTATTGGATAACACCACAATCGGCTTACCAACCAAATCCGGCCTAAACATCCGCTCACAGGAGGCATAAAAATTATTGCAATCGACGAGGGCGAATAGTGAGGGCGTCATTTGAGCTTTTTCACCACGTTGGTCACTACCCCAAAGATGTTTAACTCAGACTCATCATTGATGGCGATCGGGGAGAATAAGGCATTACGTGGTAGCAATTGCACCACAGGGCGTAGCTGTAATTGCTTTACGGTAAACTCACCGTTCACCGCTGCGACAACGGTATCACCGTGGGCTGGCTGTAGTGAGCGATCTACCACCAAAATATCACCGGAGAAAATCCCCGCTTCGATCATCGAATCCCCTTGGACTTTGACAAAAAACGTGGCGGCAGGATGTTTGATGCATAACTCATTGAGATCTAATGTTTGTTCTACATAGTCTTGGGCCGGTGACGGAAATCCTGCGGCAATCAAGGAGCTAAATAACGAGAGCTGATATTGGGTATGTTTGGCGAAGCGGCCTAGAAGCATCATAATAAATCACAATATACTGTACATATAAACAGTATGGTCTAACTATGAAGCTTATCGAAAGAATTTATGTGGGGAGAGTTGTGTTATCGACCCAAGCGCTGTCGAGTGCTGAGCAATTGATGATGGCTGCTCTAAAGCACCCTTGACGGCTTGAATATCGGCAAGAGTGAGCGTTTCGTCCATTTAATTTAGTTAACGCAATTTTAGTTAATCCAACCTAGCCATAGCCACCATAAATAATCCAGTGGCATGAGTGCAACTAGAGTTATTGCCGCTAGAGGTAAGGTGATGCGAAGTAGTTTAGTTAATGGCTCTTGGGATAATTGCATCGCCAAAATCAAAGGAGCCACCTGATAAGGAAAAATCACGGTTGAAAACCCGATCACCTGCGTCATTAATACCGCAGGGGTGGAGAAGCCAGTTGCATTGGCAAAGTCTGCCGCCATGGGGGATAACACAGTCGGCACGCCTGGAACCGTTGCCACTAATCCTGTTAGCGTCGCGATTAACGATAACGACATAAAATTCAGGAACGATGCCCCTTGCTGCAAGGGTAACCATTCACTGAACAGTTGACCTAGCGCAGTGCCGAGCCCGGAATGATTGACCAATGCTCCCAGACCTAAGGCCGCCGCGACAAAAATGACGGTCGACAAATCCACTGAACTATTAAAACTCTTAGGCTCAAGCACTCCCCATTTTGGGAGCAATAACAAGATAGCCGTTGTTAATCCTACCCAAGCGGGGTTGATGCCGTGCAGCGAGTCAGTCACCCAAAAGAGCAAAGTAATCGCCAGTAACAGTGCAACTTTCTTTTGAATACCAAGGTTATAAGCTTCTTTTTCAATAACGCGTTCAGGCTGATTTTTATCAATTTTTGCAGGAAATAGGAAGATAACTAGCGCCACAATCAATATCGATTTGAGTAAACCAAGGATTGGAAAATGCAATAAGAGATACTCAGTATAACCAAAGTGGATATTGAATAGATTCTCACTGGAACCTGCCAATATCATGTTGGGAATATTCGCGGGCAACACGGCAAAACTGGGCATGTTGCACGCCAGTGCCAAGGCGGTCGCAATGCCTATCCGTCCATGGCTACCACGAGCAAAACCGACTTGCTCAGCTAACGCCATACCAATTGGCACCATGACCACAGCACGGCCAACGGATGAGGGCATCACAAAGCCAAGCAGCACGGCACTAAAGACCAAACCCGCAATTAAGCGTGGATAACTTGAGGTCAGTATGGGGGCAATCAAACTGGCCATTCTGCGACTTAAACCAGACTGAGTGATGGCACTGCCGATCACAAACCCCGAAATGATTAACCACACCGCAGTTGAGCCGAATCCGGAGAAAAGTATACTCGGCTCAATGAGTTTAAAAATGGTGGCAAGGGCAAAAAAGATTAACCCCGCCATAAAGGGCGGGAAGAAACCTGTGCTCCAAAACATCAAGGTCACTAACACTACGCCTGCGCTGTAGGAAAACACCGCGGGATGCTGGCTTAGCGGAAAAAGTGCAAGTAAAGTAGCGATCAACAGTGCACTGAAAAACGCTAGCGGTTTAACGCCAATAAAACGTTTCATGTTTACCGACCTATTGGGTTGAATACGTAAAAGATGCCAACTAAGATAGCTGACTTAGTTTGGCGTTTTAAGAGGGTAATATGTCAAAAGCTGTTCCTAAAGCGACATTGTTAACGCCCAGTGACGTGGCGTTTATCACAGATGCCAATCGACCTGTGCTAACCCATACTCGCAATATGGCGGCGGAAGCGGGCATCGAGCCTCATTCACATCCGCGGGGGCAGCTACTTTGGGCCGCCAAAGGCTTGTTACGTGTCTGCAGTGAAAATGCCGTCTGGGTGATACCTTCAACCCATGCGGTGTGGATCCCCTGCAATTTGCCCCATCAAGTGAACAGCGAAACCCACGCCCATACTCGCAATATCTATATTGATCCTAGCTATGATGTTAGGCCACAGGATACGCAAGTGGTGATGGTGACGATGACAGCGCTGATGCGTGAATTAGTGCTTAAACTTTGTGAAAGTTCACATCTTATGGACAGTGGACAACTGCATCGGCTGGGTTTGGTTGCCATCGATGAGCTCCAAACTCTGGACAGTCTGGATGCCCATTTACCCGCTGGCTCAGATCCAAGACTCAGCCGCTTGATCCAAACGCTGATCCGACGTCCAAAAGTGAGTTACTCACTGACCGAGTTAGCCGAAATGGGCGGCGCGAGTGTGAGAACGATTGAGCGACTATTCAAAGCTGAAACTGGGCTTACTTATCGACAATGGCGGCAAAGGTTTCGTTTGTTAAATTCGCTTGAGAGCTTAAGCCAAGGGGAGAGCACGACTATGGTGGCCCATAGTTTAGGTTATTTGAGTGTCAGCAGTTTCAGTGCCGCCTTTAAAATGCAATTTGGTTGCACGCCGCAAGATTACCCGCAGCATAAGCCTATGAAAAGCGGGCGCTAAATCAGGCATCATAAAACCGTCTATAAAAAAGCTAGAACAATATCTAGGATGCTGTTCTAGCCTGCAATTTATCAAAGTATCGTTAAGCTAATGCGCTATTTTAATTGGTTATTTCAACTTGTCATTTCAATGCCGCTGGGACGATAGGGTAATAATCCCAGACTTGGCCATCGGTCATTGAGCGCACCAGTTTGATGTATTCGGCATGGGTCCAGGCAAGCGGTGTGGCAGAGTTGGTGCCTTGTCCGAGTTGGTAATGATAACGGGTGGCGTCGCCGACACCGTCCCACGCTTGCTCGGGTAACATCATGCCCGCATTCGCAAAGGTTTCCATGCCTTGCACATAGGTGTTGATCAACTGCTGCTTGGTTTGCTGCGCGTTATTGCCTGTGAGTTCGCCTTTCGCTTGGGCGAGTGCTAGCTCAAAATGACCGCGCTCGCCAGTGAAGAAGGGCCAGATTCGGCCGCGCTGATCGGCGCTGTTGCTGCCGGATTCTGCGTAGTTTTTGCCAGTAACCGTATCCTCGCCGTAACCGTCGTTGCCATAACGTCTAAAGCCTGGGATAGTGCTGCCATCTTTGGCGGTAAACTCGTATTTAAGGCGTAGGTTGTGCTCAAGCTCAGTATTATCAATCAATTGAAGGCTTTGATTGATGAGCTTATCGGTTGCACCGCGCACGCCATAACGTACTAGTTCTAAAAATCCGCCATCGAGGATCTGACGCTGATCTAAACCTTGCTTACCGTTATTTGCCGCCAGTTTATCGCTGGTGTTTGGCTTGCCATTCGGGCTTAAACGTAAATAGTAAGGCGCGCTGACATCTGCGCTGTTTTTCAATAGCCCTTGGGTGGTGACTAAGTGTTTTTCTAAACTATTACTTAAGTCTTTGGCGGCGGTAAGATAACGGGCGCTTGAAGTAATATCTTTAGCTTCTTTGGCAATTTCACTCGCGGCAACAAGACCGGCGATCACGGCAGCCGTTGTTGAGGGGGAGTAACCCGCTTGTTCTTCCCAACGTTCTTGCTGAGTTTTAGGTGGGGTGATTTGAGTGTGATTCCAATCCAGATTGACGTCACCGCCGCTGATCAAAAAGTCCGCTGCACCTTTGAGCATCTCTTGATACCAGTGACTGATCTCATCAGGGGTGAGTACGCCCGCTTGCCAGAGTTTCCAGCCGAGCATGATCGGCATGGCGGTTTGATCGAGCTGCACGCCGACCCATTCAATTTGGCCATCCACATGGGTCTTTTGCAGGAACCAACCGGGCGTACCCGTAAAGCCGGGCGTCTTTTCGGTCACTTGCACTTTTTTCAGGTATTCGAAGGCCACTTTGGGCGTTTGCGTGTCACCCATGGCGAGGAATGCCATGGCGCATTGGTAAAAGTCGCGCGGCCATACCGCTTTATAGCCAGTGCTCGGCACGGCTGCCGAAACCGTATCGCCCCAAGGATTAGATAACGAGGCGATAAGTGCGCCCGCATAGGTTTTATCTTCCTGAGCTTTCAAGACCATAGCACTGGTATACAGCAGCTTACCGTTATCGGTCGTGTTGTTGGCCATGTTAGCGATGGCGGGCAGCGAGCTTAAGTAATCGTGCCAGCCGACATGGGTGGCATCGCCTTTGTAGGCACTCAGCACAGAATCATAACCTGCGGCCAAGGTGGCATCGGCATTGGCTAAACTCTGTGCTTCATCTTTACCAAAACCGATGGCGAGATTAAAAGTGACGGGTTTGGCTTTGATGAGCGTAGGGTAACTCGCGGTAAAGGCGATATTGCCAACGGTCGATTTATCTTGCGCACTGGTTATTTGATAGGGCGTATCGAGTTTGCCGTTATCGGCCAAATCGGCTAGGCCATCGGAAACACCGACAAAGCCAGTCGTAGCCTGCACAAAATTCAGATCGGATTTTACCGTCATTACGCTACTGTCTTTGGCGGCGGTATAGGCCACCAGCGCCTGATTATTAGCATGAGTGTTGGCATGATTGTCAGTATGAGTATCAATGCGGCCGATATCATTGGCGCCTGCGTTATCGATATGCGGATTGACATACAAATGCGGTGTAATGCCGTCTTCAAAGGCAGTAAAGGTGACACGCATCATCAAAGTGTCGCGGTCTGGATCGGTAAAGATATGCTTTTCAATCTGATACTTACCTTCAACATCTTTATTGATAATTTTATAGGCAAGGGATTGCGGGCGACCATTAGCATCTGTATCTAAATATTCTATGCTGCTGATAGTGTTCTCTTTTTCGGTATCGACAAAGCCATTACCTGTGACCACAAATTGCAGTTCTTTGAGCTGCGCATTATGGATAAGACCATACATGGTTTCGGTTAAAATACCTTGGGCGAGGGAGAACCAAACGCGGCTAATGGGATTTTGCTTGGTATCTTGGTATTGACCTTGGGTATAAGGCTCGTAAGACGTCCCAATACCAGTTTTACCCGAAAATGCCCAAGTCGGCGCTTTACCTGGTGCGCCGGGCGCAACCCGCTGCACACTTGGCGCGACATTCACACTTGTGGCAGTTGTTGCTGAATTCGATGTGGGTGAACAGGCCGCTAACCCTATTATCCCTAATAGGCTTGCGGCGACGGCAAGCGCTAGGCGGCTGTGCCTTGTTAACGCTTGTGTGTGACGGTTTTGGCTGGTGTGCAGATCCTGCTGCGGCGTAGGACTCGATTCCATCTCGTTCTCCCCAAATAATGGTTTTATTTTTATAGTGATTGAATTGATAAAGATATTTTATGCAGCTGTGATTAGCCAAATGACCGAATTCACCGCGCTTAACATGCATTGCTGCATGTCGCCTAATGTGTATCGCTGCTATAAAGAGCTAACTTT